>DATNFM010000211.1:0-42895 GCA_035606435.1 Streptosporangiaceae bacterium
CGTTCGATGTTGGCGGCCGCGAGCGTGTAGCCGAGGAACAGCAGCAGCGACACGGCCTGGACCAGCACGCCGATATAAGGCGTCGCGAAGATCGTGAGCGTCCAGTCGTTCAGCGCGTGCAAGATGGCCGGGATGCTGATACCGACCAGCAGGATCGGGATCCGCAGCTTCCGGTAGTTGACCGCCACGCCGATGAAGAAGCCCGAGATGCCCGCCCAGACCGCGTGCTGGAAGCCATCGACGAACACGCGGAACGAGAACAGCAGCGTGTCGATGACCGCCTGGGCGGCCGAGTTGGCCGAGTGAATTCCGACGATCGCGAGCGGGGTGTAGATCGACTGCTCGACCACGCCGAAGGTCAGGCCGGTGATCGTGCCCAGGAGCATCCACCATCTGGGATCGAGCTTCTGCTTCTTGAACCACAGCAGGCCCAGAGCCGCGAGCAGTACCGGCAGAGCCTTGGTGATTTCCTCGTTGTAGCCGACCACGAGTGCCTTGGGCAGGTTGAGGCTGCCGGTCAGTTGGTCGTTGATATTGATCGTGACCACATTCAGCCAGATGATCGTCCAGATGATCGCTCCGACCGCGATCAGGATCTCCAGGCGGCTGACCTTCGGCGGGCGGATCAGGTAATAGAACGCCAGCAGCCACAGCGGCGCGACATACAGGCTGTAGGCCCAGCCGGGAGTGTGCAGGTTGCCCGACGTCGAGAACAGGCCGAGGAAGATCAGTGGCAGCAGGCCGTACGGGATCATCAGCAGCCGGCTGCCCTGGCGCCAGCCCCGGTCGTGCAGCCAGCCGGAGATCGGGACCAGGGTGTTGAAGAACGAGCCGCTTGTGTACTGCACCTGAGCCGGGACGGCGCCACCGGGCACGAATCCCGGTGCGCCCGGCATGCCTGGCATGCCCGGCGGGGTAGCGCCGACGGGTACTGCGCCCGGGTAACCGGGCGGTGGAGCCTGCCCTGGATAACCGCCAGGTCCGCCCTGTCCCTGCGCGCCCGGATAGCCAGGCTGAGGTCCAACTTGTCCCGGGGCGGCTGGGTAGCCGCCAGGTCCTGCGGGACCGCCGGGAGCGCCGGGCCCTCCCGGGTAGCCACCAGGACCTCCGGGACCCCCAGGCCCGCCTGGATAGCCACCAGGGGCCTGACCTGGATAACCGCCAGGCCCCTGGCCTGGATAACCGCCAGGTCCCGGTCCAGGAGCACCCGGTCCAGGAGC
The DNA here is from genome assembly GCA_035606435.1 of Streptosporangiaceae bacterium. Classification (GTDB taxonomy): domain Bacteria; phylum Actinomycetota; class Actinomycetes; order Streptosporangiales; family Streptosporangiaceae; genus Chersky-822. The sequence goes on from DATNFM010000211.1 coordinate 1,221, forward strand.
ACCCGCCCCTGGATACCCCGGCGCCCCAGGTCCACCCGCACCCGGATACCCGCCAGGATCGCCAGCCCCAGGACCGCCAGCCCCAGGCCCGCCTGGCCCCTGCGGACCGCCAAAGTTCGAAGCCAAACCGGCCGCCGCGGCCAACCCGGGCCCGGCCACCTCAGTCCGCTGCGGTCCGGCTGCCTGCTGCGGGGCGGCCGCGGCCAGCCGCAGCACCGGCCCCTGGGGGGAAGCCAAAGTCACGTCTACAACCTGGCCGACGCCGAACCTGGCAACCGGCTGGCCGGCCAGGAACGTCGGGGCCTGCCCGGCGTTCTGCCAGACCCATCCGTTGGCCTCGAAAGCCAGTTGCGCATGTCGCCTGGAGACGGTCGGGTCATTTATCACGACATCGTTCTCAGAGCTGCGGCCAACCTTTACGGTGGCCCCTGGCGCAAACGAATATAGTCGGCCATCGTAGGAAACCTGTAGTTCGCTCATCGGCGGTGCTCTTTCCGGGACTTTTAGCTGATGATCTTGCCATGTGCCGACCCGAAGTCAATGGACATCGGACGGATGCCGAGCCTTCGGTCTGGTTCGACCATCTTGGCCGTCTCGCCCACCGGCGTCATCGTCCAAGCCCTTGTGCTCATATTTCGTAGTACGAGTTCCCCGGGCCGGACTGGATGGTTCTCTACAAGAGCGACCACCGTGTCGTAATCGCGGTTTCTGGTGAGATGGTGGGCCGTCAGGGCGGCACCCTGTGACAGCACGACCGTGGCTCCCGGAAGTTCAAGCAGCGGCGGCCGGGGCGGGATCTGGTTGCAGTTCCAGCAGCGCAGGCCGGGGTCATCGGGGTCGTGAAAGACCGACGCCTGGCATGAGCACACCGAGACGCAGTCGGCCAGTCGCACCAGCGCGCGCCGCCACACGCCCTCGGCCACGCGTCCGAGCCCGGAAGGATCCCGCAGGCCCGAGGTAAACGCGCGCTCGAAGACGGCACGGAAAAACTTCGGATACAGGCGCCACCAGATCGCGACCGGATCGCCCGGACGCGGGGGATTGGAATGATCCGTCGGATCGAAGATGAAAACCGGTTCGATGCCAAAGTGCCGCAACGCCAGGTCGGTCTCTGAGTGGTGATTAGACGGCGCCCAGGAGTAAGACGAGTCGGTGCGTACGCCTTCGAGCGGATGGCCGTGCATAAACAGATAGAACAAGAACACCGCGAGCGAATGCAGGTCGGTCAGGCTCGATGGTGCCGCTTCTCGCCGCACCACCTCGGGAGCCATGAACCGCAGCGTTCCCCAGACGAAGACCTCGCCGGCATCGAGGCCGACGTTGTCATTGTCGATGATCGCCACATCGGCGTGGTCGGGGTCGACGTACAGGTTGCCGAAGCTGATGTCGCGGTAGCACAGGCCGGCCGAATGCAGCGCCTCGAATGCGGTCACCAGGTGACGGCCGATGTTGATGACGACCCGGAACGGCGGCTGCTCGGGCCTGGATACAAGCTGGGCAAAGGAGGAGAACCGCGGCTCCAGCCGCGGCATCACGTAGCCGAAGCCCGAGATCTCATCGCTGACCACGAGATCGATCGGCCAGATGAAGGCGCGGTGCGGACGCCCGCGTTCCACTAGCGCGGCGATCGACTTGCGCAGCTCGCCCGACGGGGCGTACCGGTACCACTTCGCGGCGTACGGCGCGCCGCCGATCGTCACGGCGTGCACCACGCCCTGGCCGCCCTCGCCGAGTCGGTCGCCTACGGCCACTGCCGTGCCGGCCCGCACCATGCGAAGGCTCCGGCCCTGCAGCGAGATCTGACCGCTCATGACTTATCCGAACTCGGGACTTCGGAATCTGAGGTATCTGGTGCTTGGAGTTCGGCTGTCATCTGGTCTGGTGTCCCCTGCTCAGCTGTCATGTCGTCAGCCGGTCCCTGTGCCACCCCGCTGGGGACCGTGTCTGTCCTGATCGCCGCCGGAATCGTGATTTCGTCTGAATCTGGATCCGACCGCCCCCCGTCCTCGCTCGCGAAGGACCCCGGCGGGGTCGCCGGCCGGGCCGCCAGGCCTGCGGGGGAGATCAGCAGGGCTACGGTGGTGTCGTCCGCGCTGCCGTCGGCCGACGCGCACCGGGCGGCCCAGGTCGGAAGCTGGGCTTCGATCCAGGCGGTGTCCCGCTCCCGCAGCAGCCAGGCCATGTCCTTGCTGAACGAGGTCGGCCACTCTTCGAGCATCTGCGCGTTGCCGTAGCCATCGGTGGCGAGCATGAGGGCGAGCAGCGGCGTCTGCGCGGCGCTGACCACGGCTACCCGGAAGTCAGCGATCGGGTTCTTGCCGCACAGGCTGGTCGTCACCAGCCCGTCCAGCGCGGGGTCCAGCGGGACCGGCAGCTCCAGGGTGCCGTCGATCCGCACGCCGATGACGTCGCCGTCGCCGATCTGGGCCAGGATCAGCCAGTCGGGCAGCGCGATGCACAGCAGCAGCGTCGAGCCGTAGGCGATCGTCTCGTCGTCGCCCTTGCGGCGCCGCTCCTGCTCGGCCTCGGAGAACGGGTCCTTCGCCACGTCATCGAGCACCGCCGCCCGCCAGCGCGCGACGATCTCGGGTACCAGCAGCTCCTCTGCGAGCTCGGCCAGTCGCTTGCCAGCGCTGGCTGGAGAGGAGGCGTCAGCATCACCGGGCTCGAACAGTTCGGCGATCTCCAGGCTGACCTGGCAGCCGATCTCCACCGCCAGTTGCGAGCCGCGCGCGCTGCGCAGGTGCCGGGTGTGTCCGTGACCGTCGGCGACCGCGGCCACGAGGCCGGTCAGCCCGATCGGCTCGACCGCGACCGCGTCCTGGTTCGGGGTCTTGACCGCGACGTGCGAAGCGCCGCGCTCCGAGGCGGTCAGTGCGATCCAGCCCGGCCGGCGGTCAGGCTCCGCTGAAGCAGCGGCGGCTGGAATTGTCATCACAGGATCGTGTCGTCATAGCGGACCGGGCTGCCCCGGCCGGGCATAGAGGGATCGGAGCTGCGCGGCACCCCGGCCTGGAGCAGTTGCTCGGCGAGGGCCTCGCGGTTGACGCCGACCTCCGACATCCGGGAGACCGCGATCGAGGCGGTCACCAGCCGGTCGGCGATCTCGTCGGTGCCGTCGGCAACCAGCACGGGCACGTCCTGGCTGCGGAACCGGTCGAGCGGCTCTGAGCTGGCGTCCCGGCCGATGGCAACGGCCAGCCTGAGCGCCGAGCGGCCCGCCGCCGTCTCGAGCAGGGCCGCCAGGCCCTGCTCGAACCCGCCCGGCGGGTCGGTCGGCAGGCCGTCGGTGATCAGCAGGATCGCCGGGCGCAGAGCCCGGCGCTCGAGCCGGTCAGGACTGAGCGCCTCGGCCACGGCCCGGAACGCCGGGCCCATGTTGGTCCGGCCCATCGGCACGTACTCGAGGTTGCGCCACCGGGCGCTCAGCTCGGCGACCGGCACAGCATCGGGGACGTACCAGTTCGGGGCGGACGCGAAGGCGAGAATCCTGATCAGCAGCTGAGCCTGAAGCTGATCGCGCTCCCAGTCCACCAGATGCGGCAGCATGGACCTGAGCGCGTAGTTCAGGGCCTGCATCTTCTCGCCCTTCATCGAGCCCGAGCAGTCGGCCATCACGATGAAGTGCAGCGGACGTCGCGCGACACCGCCCCCTGGCATCAGCGTTTCGGTCATCGCAGGCGACCCCTACCCCTACTCAGCGGCCGCCTTCGCGGTCGTCAGCCATAGTTCACAGTCTTCCACCAGTCGACGATGTTCGTCAGCGTGCCGCCCTTCACGTGGTACTGGGCGATGAAGAAGACGTTCTGCGTAGGCATGGTCCAGATCAGCACGGGCTTGCCGTTGTCGAGGAAGCACTCGATGTTCTGCCCCGCCCTGGCCGCGTACCTCGGATTCGAGTTGGCGTGCCAGCCAGTCTCGCCGTCTTCGGTGTCCTCGGCCGGCGGGCAGGTGCTCGTGCTCTTGCTGAAGCCGGTGTAGGAGTTGATGTGCTCGACTCCGGCCTTGTACCCGGTCTTGTTGAAGAACTGGTAGCCCCAGACGTCGATGTTCTTGCCCGTGGTCTTCGCGCAGAAGGTCCTGGTCTTGATCGTCTTCTTGTCGAGGCCGAACAGCAGCGCGGCCGTGCATTCGGTGCCTACTGGCTTGAACCCGGACGGGTTCATGATCGTCGACAGCGGCTCGATGCCGGTCGTCGGCGGCGGGGTCGGCGTGTTCGTAGGCGTCTGGGTCGGCGTCTTGGTCACCGTCGGCGTGTGGGTTCCGCCGCCACCACCGCCGGTGTTGTTCTTCTTGCCGCCACCGCCGAGCGCGAACACCAGGATCAGCACGATCACGATCGCAACCCCGATGCCGCCGCCGATGAACAGCCCCTTGCGGCCGCCGCCCGAGCTCTGCTGCTGGCCGCCGAAGCCGCCGCCTTGACCCCCGCCGTACGGACCTGGCGTCCAGCCGCCAGGTGAGCCTGGCTGACCCGGCTGCCCGGCGTAGGCGGGCGTCTGAGCGCCGCCGTAACCCGGCTGGCCGGGGTAGCCGCCACCGCCAGGCTGGCCGCCGAAGCCGCCAGGCTGGGCAGGCTGCTGGTAGGCCGGCTGAGCGCCGTAACCGCCGCCGGGCTGGCCGGGCTGGCCGGTCTGGCCGCCAAAGCCCCCAGCCTGAGTAGGAGCCCCGCCAACGCCGCCGGCGCCGCCAACCGCGCCGACTCCACCAAAACCGCCCTGCTGCGGCCCGTAACCCGGCCGGTAGCCCTGCGCGGTCGGCTGCTCCTGCGGGCCGCCAGGAGCGCCGCCAAAACCCTGACCAGAAGGTGACTGCGGGTAACCGCCGCCGCCCAGGTTGGACGGCTGGCCAGACGGATATCCAGGCGTGCCGCCCGCCATCTGAGTGCCCTGGTTGCCAGCCGGCGGGTATCCAGGCGGAGCGTCAAACTGTCCGCCGCCGCCAAATGGATCGTTGCCCGGGCTGCGGCCCTGGCTGATACCGAGCGCAACGGCAATCTCGTCGGTCACCCAGTTGCAGGCATCGGGGGTGAAAGGCGTGCTCGAAGAGAATGACGAAGCAGTGAGCCTGATAGCGGTGCTCGCGTCCATCCCCTGGGACACGTGCTCGCGAAGCGTGTCGGCAAGCCCGGCCTCGGCCGCGGCGACGAGGATGCTCTTCTCCCTGGGCGCGTCCGGTAGGTAGTCCTTGAGCAGGTTAGACATCGTCTGAGCATTCGAAAGGGCCGCAACGCCGTGCTCGGGATCGGAGACGATGGCATTCAGAGCCGCCCGAGCCTCAGATGCGTGCTCCCACGACATGTCGGACATCTGGTGCCCCCTTCAGTGGCCAGTGTCCTGACCGGTTATGACGTCAAAAATACGGCCGCCACCGCAGACGCCTCCAACACCGAAATGCCACAAGTCGCATTCGGTGGTGACGGCATGCTAACCGGACCAGCACGGCCATGTCACGCCGGGCTCAGACCCTGAAGGTCACGCGGCGGTAACAAAGCACCGGCTACCCGGCCTGTAGCACACCTAGCCTGGCGATGGCTTCGTTCAGCACTTCTTTCCTTTTGCAGAACGCAAAGCGCACTTGGAATTGTCCTGCTTCGGGATGATCGTAGAAGACTTGCATCGGGATCGCCACCACGCCGGCCGTCTTCGGCAGCGCCCGGCAGAACTCCAGCCCGCTCGCGGCGGCGTCCCCGAACGGTTTGATACTAGTCGTGATGAAGTACGTTCCGTCCGGCCGATACACCTCAAACCCGGCCGAAGCCAGCCCGTCGCACATGAGGTCGCGCTTGACCAGCAGGTCGGCGGCGATCGAGCGGTAATACTCATCCGGCAGGGCCAGCGCCTGGGCGATCGCGTACTGGAAAGGCCCGCCGCTGACGAACGTCAGGAACTGCTTGACGGTCCGCACTGCGCTCACCATCTGCGGAGTTCCGGTCACCCAGCCGATCTTCCAGCCGGTGAACGAGAAGGTCTTGGCCGCCGAACTGATCGTCGCGGTGCGCTCCGCCATGCCGGGCAGCGTGGTTATAGGCACGTGCTCGCCGGTGAACACCATGTGCTCGTACACCTCGTCCGAGATCACCAGCAGGTCACGTGAGCAGGCAAGTTCCGCGATCGCCGCCAGTTCGGCGCGGGTAAACACCGAGCCGGTCGGGTTGTGCGGCGAGTTCAGCAAGATCACCCGGGTGCGGTCGGTGACGGCCGCGCGCAGCGCGTCGAGGTCGGGCCGGAAGTCCGGCGCGGTGAGCGTCACGGGCACCCGCACGCCTCCGGCCATCGCGATGCAGGCCGCATAGGAGTCGTAGTACGGCTCGAACGCGATCACTTCGTCCCCCGGCTCGACCAGCGCGAGCAGGGTGGCGGCGATCGCCTCGGTCGCCCCGGCGGTGACCAGGATCTCGCGATCTGGGTCGACCTCAAGCCCGTAGAACCGCCGCTGGTGATCGGCGATCGCCGCGCGAAGCGGCGGGACGCCGGGGCCCGGCGGGTACTGGTTGCCCCGGCCGGACAGGATCGCGTCGGCGGCTGCCTGCGCGACCTCGGCCGGGCCGTCGGTGTCAGGAAATCCCTGACCGAGATTTACCGAGGAAGTTGCGACCGCAAGTTCGGACATCTCAGCGAATATCGTAGTTCCGAGATCAGCCAGACGGCGGTTCAGTAGTGGACGGCGCATGAGGCAACTACATCACGCGCAAACGATCAACATGCGCATCGATCCCGTCGTCTTCATCCCGCATCCACACCGATCCCATCGCCGCTGCAAATCCCGAGCGTTCTCTTTATCACCATGATGGCTGGCTGGCCTGCGTGAACTGATCCCCAAGGGACCGGCTGCCATCGGAGGCAAGCGGGGAGGAACATGACAGCAGGCCGAGGTTTGACTCGTCAGCGCCTCGGGCGCGTGGTTGTGGGTACCGCACTCGCCGCCGGGATCGCAGGAGCCGTGATCGCGATCTCCGGAATCCAGACCCCGGCGAGAGTTCCGCTGGTACTGATCTTCTTCGCGGCGATCCCTGCCCTCGCAGTTTCTAGTCTTCTTGGAGGTCTCGACCGTCTCGCCACGGTGGTGATTGTGGGGATATCGACAATTGTGGTCGATTTCGGAGTGGCGGAGGCGATGATCATCTCGGGTACCTGGTCGCTGCGCCTTGGCGTGGCGGCAGTGGCGGAAGTGAGCGCCCTGATCGTGGCGGCAGGCCTTGCGGCCGGCCGGATCGCGCCGGGCCTGACCTCTGGCCGGGCAAGGTAGCCCGGCTCTATTCGATCATTTAAAAATCCTGGGAATTTTCTCGCCTCGTTCGAACACTAAATTTTGTGGAACCGGTTAAGAGCCCAGGACGTCTAATCAGCTAAACCGCCGAGATTTACGGACTCGTGTCGTTCGTAATTCGCGAGGACATGGCAGATCTTGCGGTTGGTTCACGACTATCCGTTATCGCGGATTTAGTCCTTCTCAGGAGAAAATATTCCGGTGGTCTGATCCTCGTTTCCTGAGGGAAATCCGGCCGCCGGTCGATGCGTAATTCATTACGGGGGGAAGAAAGATGCATCATTTCGAGAACAACTCAGAACTGCGAGGGTCCCATCCAGCGCGGCACCACCGACGGGCTAAGCTCAACGGCGCTGCCGACGGCCGGACCAGGCCGCCGCGCACGGCCAGGCCAGATCATGCCACCAGCGCGGAGTTGGCCAGGCGCGAGTCCGAGCAGGGCCGCGTGGACCGGCTTGACGCCCGTGAACTGATGGTCTCGGTCGCTCAGGCCAAGTTCGGGGCGCGCCCACGGACCGGGGGACGGCCTGACCGATCCCGGAACCTGCCGGGGCTCATGCAGTCCAATCGCAGTGGCGCCAACGCGGCGCCATTCCTGTCTCTGTCCACCTTGCCGGCCGCACGGCCGCCGCTGGACCGCACGATCGAGACGGGGAACGGCAGTCGCCGGGCGGCGTCCGGGGTAGACCTGCTCTCACCGGAGGACTTCAGGGAGGTGGGCGACGGCATCGCGATCGCGCCGAAGGTTACTGTCGTGCTGCCAGTACTCAACGAGGCGAAGAACCTGCCCGCCGTGTTCGAGACGCTGCCCTCGTGGGTCGATGAGGTCGTCCTGGTCGACGGCCGGTCGACCGACGACACCATTGAGGTGGCCAGGGAACTGCGCCCGGACGTCCGGGTCGTCCTGCAGGGCGGTGTCGGGAAAGGCGACGCGCTGGCCGCTGGATTTGCGGCCGCGACCGGCGACATCATCGTTGCAATCGATGGCGATGGCTCGACCGACGGCAGTGAGATCATCAGGTTCGTGAGCGTTCTGCTCTCCGGGGCCGATTTCGCCAAGGGCTCCCGGTTCAACAGCGCCGGCGGCAGCGACGACATCACGCCCGTGCGCCGGTATGGCAACAAGTTTCTGAACGTGGCCGTCAACCGCCTTTTCGGCACGAGCTTCAGTGACCTGTGCTATGGCTACAACGCCTTCTGGGCCCGCCACCTGCCCAAGCTCGACCTGGACTCGCCCGGCTTCGAGATCGAGACACTGATGAGCATCCGCGCCGCCCAGGCCGGACTGCAGATCTACGAGGTGCCGAGCCACGAGCGGCTCCGCAAGCACGGCGCCAGCAACCTGAGCGCGATCAAGGACGGCTGGCGCATCCTGCGGCTGATCACGCACGAGAAGCTGGACGCAAGGCGCCGGAAGACCGGCAAGCCGAAGCCGTTCATGGCACCGGGGCACCTCGCCAGGTTTGACGGCGGCCCAGGTGAGCACGGTGATCATGATGACCGCTACGGAAGAGGGGGCGCGGCTGACCTGGCCCGTCTCGATGGCATCGTCAACGGCTCGGCCGGGCAGGCCCGCCGGTGACCCGCCGTGCCAGATTCTCCGTCGTGATCTGCGTGTTCACGATGCGGCGGTGGGATGACATGCTGGCGGCGATCGGCTCGGTGCGTGCGCAGAGTCTGCCTGCGCATGAGCTGATCGTCGTGGTCGACCACAACGACGAGCTGCTCAGCAAGCTCACCGCGCACCTGGCGGGGGATCCCGCCTCGGCGCTTCCGGTCACGGTGGTGGCCAACGAGCAGGCGCGGGGCCTGTCCGGGGGCAAGAACACTGGCGTCAGGCACGCCACCGGCGACATCGTGGCGTTCCTCGATGACGACGCGGTAGCCGACTCCAAGTGGCTCAAGTACCTCGCCGACAGCTTCAGCGCGCCCGAGGTCACCGGCGTCGGCGGGCTGACGCTCCCGAACTGGGACACCGGGCGGCCGTCCTGGTTCCCGCGCGAGTTCGACTGGGTGGTCGGCTGCAACTATCTCGGCATGGCGGCGCCGCGCCGGCCGGTCAGGAACCTGCTCGGCGGCAACGCCGCCTTCAGGCGCTCGATCTTCGATCGGGTCGGCGGGTTCACCGTCGACGTCGGCCGGTCGGACAAGAAACTGCCGCTCGGCTGCGAGGAAACCGAGTTCTGCATCAAGATCGGCCAGACCTTGCCGGAAGCGACGTTGCTGATCGACGACCGGGCCGTGATCTGGCACCGGGTCGGCCGGGACCGCACCACGGTGCGCTACTTCCTTACCCGGTGTTACGCCGAGGGGGTCTCGAAGGCGGCGGTGAGCCGTCATGTCGGTTCCGCCGACGGGTTGTCGGCCGAACGCAGGCAGGCATTCGCTACCTTGCCGGCCGGGTTCGCTCGCAACCTGGCCGCGCTGGCGCGCGGCGATCTGTACGGACCCGGCCGGGCCGCGGCGATCGTCGCCGGCCTGTTCGCAGCGACCGGCGGTTATGCGGTGGGGCTCTGCAACTCCGGGGGGACGACCCCCCGAGCCCCCCGAAAATGGCTCGGCAACTCCGGGGGGACGACCCCCCGAGCCCCCCGAAAGGCCGCCTAACCAGGAGGTGACATGGCCAGGTGCGTGCCGATCCTCATGTATCACGAGATCACGGCCGAGCCGGTACTATCCGGCCGGCTGGCAGTACCGCCTGACACCTTCGCCCAGCAACTCGGCTACCTCAAGGCGGCCGGCTACCACACGCTGACCGCCGGGCAGTTCGCGAACGCACTGGCCTGGAAAGCGCCGCTGCCCCCCAAGCCGGTCGTCCTGACCTTCGACGACGGCTTCGCCGACTTCTACTACACCGCGCTCCCGCTGATGCAGAGCCTCGGCCTGGCCGGCACCTTGTTCGTCACCAGCGGCTGGACCGGCGCCAGCGGCGGGTACCTGAGCGAGCACAGCCCGCCCGGCATGCTGACCGGTGAGCAGATCCGCGAGATCGCCGACGCCGGGATCGAGATCGGCGCGCACAGCGTGACCCACCCGGAGCTCGACCAGATTTCGGCCGGCTCGCTGCGCCAGGAACTGGTCGGCGGCAAGCAGGCGCTCGAAGACCTGCTCGGTGTTCCGGTGCCGGGCCTGGCCTACCCGTTCGGCTATTCGTCGAAGGCGGTGCGAGACAGCGCCGCCGCTATCGGCTATGAGTACGCCTGCGCGGTCGGCAACCGGCTCGCCAGCACCGGCGCGGACAGGTTCGCGCTGCCCAGGCTCACGATCGGCCGGTCGACCCGGCCGCACAGCTTCGCCAGGACCGTGGCCGCCGAACAGCTGCCCGCCGAGTTCGCCCGGCTGCGGATGATGACCGCGAGCTGGTCACCGGTTCGGTTCACCCGCTCGGCGCTGTCACGCTCGGCGCTGGTCCGCTCGACGCTGTCTCGCCTGGCACAGCCCAGGGCCGCCGGATGACCAACCTGCGAGCGCTGCGTAGCCAAGCGCTCGGCGGGAGTTCGCCGCTGCTCCGCAACGGCTACGCGCTGATGGCCAACACGGTCGTCACTGGCGTGCTCGGGCTCGGCTACTGGCTGCTGGCCGCGCGGCACTACAGCGAGGCCGACGTCGGCCGGGCCTCGGCGGCGTACTCGGCGATGAACCTGCTCGCCGGAATCACGGCGCTCAGCCTGATCGGCGCGATGGCCAGGTTCATCCCCCAGTCTGGACAAGGCACTGGAAAGCTGATCAGGCTCGGCTACGGGATCAGCGTGCTGTCCGCGATCATCGGCTCGGCGGTGTTCCTGCTGATCTCCGGGCGCCCGGGCTCGTCCTACTCGGAGCTGACCGGCGTGCCGATCGGGATCATCTTCACCGGCTGCGTGATCATCTGGTCGCTGTTCACCCTGCAGGACGGCGCGCTGGTCGGGATGCGCAACGCCAGCTGGGTGACGCTGGAGAACGCGCTGTTCGGCGTCGCCAAGATCGCGATGCTGCTGCCGCTGGCTACGGTCATACCGCACACCGGGCTCTACGTGTCCTGGATGGTGCCGGCCGCGCTGGCCGTGCCCGCCGTGAACTGGCTGATCTTCCGCAGGCTGCTGCCCAGGCACAAGGGCATGACCGGGTCGGCGCCGCCGCCGACCCGGAGCCAGGTCGGCCGGTTCCTGGCCGGCGACGTGTCCGGCGCGCTGATGCTGCTCGCGTCGATCAACCTCGTCCCGGTGCTGGTCGCGATGTTCGTTCAGCCCGGCTTGAATGCCTATTTCTATATGGCCTGGACGATCGGGATCACCCTGGACCTGCTCGCCGCCAACATGGCGCTGTCGCTGACCGTCGAGGGCGCGTTCGACCCGGTCGCGCTGGCCAGGCACGCCAAGGCGGCGCTGCGCCGCCTGATGATGCTGCTGGTGCCGGTCTCGATCGGCCTGGCGCTGCTCGCGCCGGTGATCCTCGGCCTGTTCGGGCCCGGGTACGCGAAGTACGGGGCGCCGATCCTGGTGCTGCTGGCCGCCGCGACCGTGCCGCGCACGCTGACCGAGATCTATCTGGGCGCGCTGCGCGCCCAGAACCGGACCTCGTTCGTCGCCTTGATCCAGGGCATCAGGGCCGCACTGATCCTCGCCCTGACGCTGATGCTGACCAGGTCGATGGGCATCGTCGGGGCTGGTGTCGCCGTCCTGGCCGTGCAGGTGGCGATGGCGATCGGGGTGCTGCCCGGGTTGCTCAGGGTGCTGCGAGGCGATCGGGCGGTCGGCCAGGCCGCCGCGACTGTTCCCGCAACTGGACCTGCTCAGGCCGAGGTTCGGGAGGATGCGGCGTGACGGCGACCACGAGAACACATCCGCAGGCCGTAGAGCCGGCCGAGCCGGGGTCCAGGCGCCGCGGCGCACCGCCGGGCTGGCTGAGCCTGGCCGGTACGGGGATCGGGGCCCTGGCCGGGTTGACGCTGTTCCTCGTCCCGCTGCGCGGCGTCCGGCTCGGGCACCTGACCGGCCTCGGCCTGATCTCCGTGCTGCCCGTCGCCTCGCTGGCCGGGCTGGCGCTCCTGGTCGCCTCGTTCGTCGCGCTGCTGGCACGACGGAAGGCCGTGCCGGTGCTGTTCAGCGTGATTCTGGTCGCGCTTATTTTTTGCCTGGACGGCGTCACCGGGCTGATCGAGCCGCTGCCCAGGTTCGCGACTGCCTACCAGGTCTCTGGCTACGTCAACTACATCAGCAGCCACGGCCACGTCGTCCCGGCGCTGGCCGCCTACTTCAGCTGGCCCGGCTTCTTCGCGATGATCTCCCTGATCACCGGGGCGGCCGGCGTGCACAGCCTGCTGCCGCTGATGACCTGGTGGCCGGTCGTCATCGACCTGCTGCTGCTGATCCCGTTCATGCTCTTTACCAGGGCGCTGCGGCTGAGCTGGCGAGCACGGTGGTTCGCCGCGCTGCTGTTCTGCCTGGGCAACTGGGTCGGCCAGGACTACTTCTCTCCGCAGTCGTTCAACTTCGTGCTCTACCTGGCGTTCCTGGCGATCTTGCTGACCTGGTTCAGCGGGCAGCGGCGATCTGGGCGCCTCCGGCGCACCCCGGGGGAGTTGCCGGCCAAGCAGCTCACGACCCCGATGCGAGCTTTCTGCCTAATTCTACTGATTTTGATCTTTACGGTGTCTACCCTGAGCCATCAGCTCACCCCGTTCCTGATGATCGCCGCGGGCGCGGGCTTGGTGCTGGTCAACCGCTGCTCGCCGCGGACGCTGCCGGTGCTGTTCGCCGTGATCGTGATCGGGTGGGTCAGCTACGGGGCCGTTGCCTACTGGTCGGGGCATTTCCATACGATCTTCGGAGGGGTCGGTCATCTCGGCGGCGCGTTCAGCAGCAGCGTGAGCGACCGGATCATCGGCACCTCCGTGCACAAGTACGCCGACAAGAGCCGGATCGGACTCACCGCGCTGATGATCCTGCTCGCGGTCGCCGGGCTGGTACGGCGCTGGTTCGGCGGGGTCACCGACCGCGTCCTGCTCGTGCTGCTGATCGCGCCGGTAACCCTGGCCGGACTGCAGAACTACGGCGGCGAGATCTCGCTGCGGATCTACATGTTCGCGCTGCCGGCCACCGCCGTGCTCGCCGCGTGCCTGTTCTTCCCGGGGACGGCCAGGCCGAAGGCCGCTCCGGCTCCTGGTCCAGTCCCGGCTGGCGCGCACGGCGCTACCGCGGAGGAGGTCACCGGGACCGTCGACCGGGCCGGCGGCCGACGGCCTCCGATACTGGCGATCATCGCCGCCGGCCTGATCGCGATCGGCCTGGCCGAGGTGTTCCTGCTCGCGCGCTACGGCAACGAGGCATTCGAGCGGACGCCGGGCGGCGAGTACGCGGCGATGAACTACGTCTATGCCCACGACGGCAAGGGCACGACCGTGCTCTGGATCAGCCGGCCGTCCGGTGTCAACGCGACCCCGCAGATGCCGTGGCAGTACCGCGACATCGAAAGGGTGGGATTCGTCGCCCACGACGCGCCGATCGACCCAGCCAACGTGACGGCGCTGGTCGACAAGCTGCGCAGCCTCGGCCGGGGCGCGTTCCTGATCACGACCAGGACCGAGTCGACGTTCATCGACCAGACCGTCGGCTTCCCTGAGAGCTGGGAGCAGAAGTTCCGAGCGGCCCTGTCGAAGGCGCCGCGACTGCGGGAGGTGTACTCGAATAAAGATGCCGCCGTCTACCAGGCGCGGCTGCCCGCCAGCGCGCCGAAGGCGCAGGGGCCTGACCTTGCCTCGTCGCCGACCAAGTACACGATCTGGAGCCCGGTCGGGATCGGGCTGCTGATCGCGGCCCTGCTGCTGCTTACCGTGCGCGAGTTCATCAGGGAGTGCGTGCCGTCCCGGCGCTGGATGCTCGAGCCGCTGGGGATCGCGGCGCTGCCCGTGCTCGCACTGTTCATTTACGCCGTTGCCGAGCGATTCGTGACGATGTCATGACGCAGACAGCCGCGGATCTGCTCGCCCCGGCCGGCCGCCTGACGACCGGCGAGCCGAGCCTGGACCGATCGGTTCCGGCGCTGGTGCTGAAGGTCGGTCAGTACCCGGTCCACTCCGGCGGGCTCGGCGTGATCAGGACGCTCGGCCGGCTGGGCGTCCCGGTCTACGCGATCACCGAGCCCGGCCTTACCCCGGCGGTCGCGTCGCGGTACTGCACCGAGGCGTTCGTCTGGCACGCGACCGGGCGGGAAGATCCGGTCCAGCTGGTGGCGAAACTGTGCGAGGCCGGCGACTCGATCGGGCGGCCGGCCGTGGTGGTCCCGGTGGACGATGAGGCCGCGGTGCTCGTCGCCGAACACCAGGCCGAGCTGTCGTCGCGCTTCCTGTTCCCGCGCGTGCAGCCTCGCCTGCCGCGCAAGCTGGCCAGCAAGCCGGGCCTGTATGACCTGTGCCTAGCGCACGGCGTCCCGGCGCCGACCTCGGTGACGCCGGGCACGTTCGACGAGGCCGGTGACTTCGCCGTGACGGCCACCTACCCGCTCGTGGTCAAGAACGCCGAGGTCTGGGAACGCCGCCGACGGCCGGTCGTGCCGGGGACGACCATCGTGCCGACCGAGGATGATCTGCTCGCCTTGCTCACCAGGCCTGCGCAGGACCTGCTGCCCGACGGGCTGCGCAAGAGCCCGCGCAGCCAGTCGCCGGGAGTGATCTTGCAGGAGTACATCCCGCCCGAGCACTCCGAGGACTGGATCGTCCATCTGTACTGCGGGACGGACTCGGCCAGCCAGGTGCTGTTCACGGGCCGGAAGATCCGGTCCTGGCCGCCGACCCACGGGGTGACCGCGTGCGCGTACTCGGTCGAGAACAGCCAGCTCGCCGACATCGCCCGGCGGTTCTGCGACCAGATCGGCTTCCTGGGCATCGCCGACCTGGACGTGCGGCTGGACCTGCGCGACGGCCGGTACAAGCTGGTGGACTTCAACCCCCGGGCCGGCAACCAGTTCCGGCTGTTCGAGACGGAGTCCGGGGTCGATGTGGTGCGCGCCCAGCATCTTGATCTGACCGGGCGGCAGATTCCTCCTGGCCGGCAGGTGGATGGCCGGCGGATCATCGTCGAGCACGCCGATCTCCCGGCCCAGTTCGCCTACCGGCGGCTCGACAAGAACGTGACCAGGGCCGGCTCGGCCCGGCCGGCGCATAACACGACCGAGTTCGCCTGGCTGGCCAGGGACGACCCGTTCCCGTTCGTCGTCATGGTCCGGCACGTGATCGGGGCCGCCATACGCAAGTTGCGCAAGCGGATTTAGCAGCAGATCGGCTAACTGGGGGAGGGGCATCGTGGAAATAGCGGTGGTTCGTCCAGACGAGCTGGGCGCGGGCGAGGTCGCGGCCTGGCACGCCATGCAGGATCAGGGGGAGGAGATTCGCAATCCGTTCCTTAGCCCGGAGTTCGCCCAGGCCGCCGGGCAGCTCGTGCCTTCCGCCCGGGTCGCGGTCGTCGAGGAGGGCGGGCAGCCAGCCGGGTTCTTCGCGTTCGAGGTCGGCCGGCTCGGCAGCGCGCGACCGGTCGGAGCCTGGCTCAGCGACTGCCAGGGGCTGGTGCACGCGCCGGAGTTCCAGCCCGACGCCGGCGAGTTGCTGCGCGGTTGCGGCATCTCGGCCTGGCAGTTCGATCACCTGGTGAGCTGGCAGCAGCCGTTCTCCAAGTACCAGGTCGCCTCGGCCAGATCGCCGGTGATCGACCTCGCCGAGGGGGCCGAGGTCTACGCCGCGCGGCTGAAGGCGCACTCACCGGGCGGCAACGATCTCGGGCGCAAGTCGCGCAAGATCGAGCGCGAGCTGGGCCCGCTCAAGTTCGTGATCGACTCTTCCGACACCGGCGACCTGCGGACGCTGATGGGCTGGAAATCCGAACAGTACCGCCGCACCGGACGCAACGACCGGTTCGATGAACCCTGGATCGTCGAGCTGATCTCCAAGTTGTTCAGCCATCGCCCGGCCGACGAGGCGGGCGGCTACCCGGGCTCCCCGGGCGGTGGGCCGGGCGGCTCTCCGGGCGGCTCCTTGGGCGGCTTCTGCGGGCTGCTGTCGATGCTGTACGCCGGTGACACGCCGGTCGCCGGGCACTTCGGGCTGGCGTACGGCGGGGTGCTGGCGCACTGGTTCCCGGCCTACGACGCTCGCTACTCGAAGTACTCACCCGGACTGATCCAGCTGCTTGAGATGACGCGGCAGGCACCAGATCTCGGGATCTCCTCGATCGACCTCGGCAAGGGCGCCGCCCGGTACAAGGAGAAAATGAAGAGCTATGACCTGACGGTCGCGGAGGGGACCGCGATCGGCCGGCCGCTGCTCGGCAACGCGCTCCGGGTCCGACATGCCCCGGCTCGCTGGGCGGCCAGGGAGATCAGGGACAATCAGCGGGTGTTCGGCGCGGCCGACCGGATGCTGAAGCGCTATGGCCAGATGAAGGTGGCCAGACAGAAGCGGGCCGGCTCCGTGTCGGAGTCCGGGCCGGCGTCGGACCGGCCGTAGGCTCTTCTGTCATGCGGGCGTGGGTCGTACACGAACCAGGACCAGTCGGCACTGGACCAGTCGGCACTGGGCCGGGCGGCACTGGGCCAGGCAGCACTGGGCCAGGCAGTACTGGGCCGGCCGGCCCAGCGCCGGTCAGCGCTGGGCCGCTTGAGCTGATCGACCGGCCGGTACCGGAGCCGGGAGCTGGGCAGTTGCTGATCCGGGTGCTCCGCTGCGGCGTCTGCCGCACGGACCTGCACCTGGCCGAAGGCGACCTCGAGCCGAAGCGGCCGGACGTCACCCCCGGCCACGAGGTGGTCGGCGAGGTCGAGGCGGTCGGGCCGGGTACCACCCGGTTCACGGTCGGCGACCGGGTCGGCGTGGCCTGGCTGGCCGGCACCGACGGCTCGTGCCGGTTCTGCCGCACCGGACGGGAGAACCTCTGCCCGGCATCGGCCTACACCGGCTGGGATCTCGACGGCGGCTACGCCGAGTACCTGGTCGCGGCCGATAGCTACGTGCATCCGCTGCCATCGGGGTTCAGCGATTCAGAACTCGCGCCGCTGCTGTGCGCGGGCATCATCGGCTACCGGGCGCTGCGCCGCGCCGAACTGCCGCCGGGCGGTCGCCTCGGCATCTACGGCTTCGGCGGCTCGGCCCACCTGGCCGCCCAGGTAGCGATCGCCGAGGGTGCGGCCGTGCACGTGTTCACCAGGGCCGAAGCCTCCCGCGGTCTCGCGCTTGAACTCGGCGCGGTGTCCGCTCAGGACTCGTTCGACGCCGCACCGGAGTTGCTCGACTCGGCGATCATCTTCGCTCCGGTCGGCGAGGTGGTGCCGCCAGCGCTCCGCAACCTCGCCCGGGGCGGCACGGTCGCGATCGCCGGCATCTACCTCACCGACATTCCGTCGCTGGACTATGAGATCGACCTGTTCCAGGAGCGGGCGCTGCGAAGCGTGACCTCGAACACGCGCGGCGACGCCGAGGAGTTCCTGCGGCTGGCCGAGCGGCTGAAGCTGAAGGTGACCGTCACCCCATACCCGCTCGACGCCGCCGACCAGGCCCTGGCCGACCTAGCCGCCGACCGCATAACCGGCGCCGCCGTCCTGACCGTCGCCTAGCACCCCAGCACCCCAGCACCCCTGCCCTCCGTTCGGACCCACTTCCCCATGGTTCGGGCCCACTTCCCCATGGTTCGGGCCCACTTCCCATCCGTTGCGCCGACTTGCCATCCGTTGCGCTGTAATTTTGCCAGCTTTCTGGTGATTTGTGACCGCGCAATGAATGGGAAGTCAGCGCAATGAATGGGAAGTCAGCGCAACGGATGGCAAGTCGGCGCAATGAATGGGAAGTGGCCGCCACGGATACCACCAGGCGACGCCACCGTGCCAACTCAAGATCAACTTGAGCTGAGGGCATTGCGCGGTTCACGAAGAGTTTGCCGTGCGGCCGTCGGCAAGTCTTCGTGATCAAGGAATTCAGTCCCTATTGTCCGATTTTCGGGGAAGAGTTTTCGTTACGCGAGGAGTTTGCCGCGGAAAATCGCCGAAATGCACCGCCAACCCTTCGCGATCATGAATTAACGTGCTCGCCTGCCTTATCAATGCGCATTCGTTGAGTTCTGTCTTTGGTAGGCCGCAGAGTGTTGACTGGCCAGCGCTTTGACCAGGCAACTCACAGGACAACGGGGAGATGTGGGCACGTCGGCATTGATTCCATAAGTGCGGCATTACCATGTCGAGCATCGGCCGAATTGATCAGGGAAGTGATGACTAAAATGGATCTGACCGGCGCGATCTGGCACAAGAGTGGCTACTCCAGCAATGGCGGCGACAGCTGCGTGGAGGTCGCCTTCAACCTTCCCGGGATCGTGGCCGTCCGTGACTCGAAGGACTCCGGCGGCCCGATCCTGTCCTTCACCGAGGCCGAGTGGATCGTCTTCACCACCGGCGTCCGCTCCGGCCACTACGACACCCCCTAGCCGCCCGGAGCCCGCCCGGAGCCCGGTCGCAAACTCGTGCGAGATCGCCGTAAACCGGTCTAGGCCCGAATTGCCGGAATAGCCACCCTCAGCAGGCCGCTTGCTTCGCTAGTTCGGCTAGGGCGGCGGGGAAGACTTCGGGGGGCGGGGTTACCAGGCCGGCGCCGACCTGGCCGGTGCCGGCGACCTTGCCGGCCATGCCGGTGTTGATCTGGGGCAGGATGCCGGTGCGGGCGACCAGGGTTACGTCGATGCCGGCCGGGGTGCCTCGGAAGTCCAGCGCCGGCACACCGAACAACGGGTGCTCGGCCAGCGTGATCTCATACATCCGGCTCGTGCTGGACAGTGCGGTCGAGGCGGTCCCGCCCACCAGCCGGACGATCGCCGGGGCCGCCGCCATCGCGAAGCCACCCAGCCCGGCCGTCTCGGTGATCGCCGAGTCCCCGATGTCTCGATTCGCGTCCTCGGGACCGAATCCGGCCAGGAACAGTCCCTCCGGTACCAGTGCGGGCGCGGTGAACCACTGGCTGCCCGTACCGGAGACCTGGATGCCGAAGTCGGTGCCGTTGCGCGCCATCGCGACGACCATCGTGCTGCCGGGAATGTCGCGGGCCGCGTCGAGCGCGAGCTTGCACGCGGGCATGGCCAGGTTCAGGAAGAAGTGGTCGTTGCCGCCGATGAACCGGGCGGCGTCGGCCACGTCCGAGGCGGCGAACCCGGACTCGGCCATGTCCGGCAGCAGGTCGCGGAGCAGCATGAGGGTGCCGGCCCGGTTCCGGTTGTGCGCCTCGTCGCCCATCTGGACCATCTGGGACAAGATGCCGGTCACGTCGACTGGCCCGTGCCGGCGGATCGCGGCCTGCAGCAGCGGCCCGAGCACCCGCGTCATCCACCGCAGCCGCTCGATGACCTCCGTCGAATACGCGCCGTACCGCAGGACCTTGCCAAGACCCTCGTTCAGCGAGCAGTACGACCGCCGCCCGTCCGCCGCGTCCTCGAGCACAAAAATCCACATCGACGGCGAGACGACGCCCGCCATCGGACCGACCGTGCCGTGTTCATGACATGGTTTAAGGGAAACTACCCAGGGGGCTTCTAGCTCGGTGTCCTGATCCGGGTCATCGGTCAGGCCCTCGAAGACGGCCGCGCCCTTCAGCGCCCCGCGCAACGGTCCAGATGCGCGGTCCCAGGTGATCGGCGGCCCCGCGTGCAGGAACTCACCGGCGCCCAGGCCCAGTGCCGTCCGGGCCTGGACCACGTCAACCAGTTGCGCCCTCGTCGCGAACATGCGCTCTAGCGCCAGTGCATTGGCTGGTTCGCGGCGCGGGTCGGTGAGCACGGTGACCAGATCCTGCTCGGTGCCGGCCATCGGCGGCGCCCAGTCGACCCTGGCGACCCTGGCGCCCTGACCGGCCGCCGCATCGGCCAGCAGGCTGACCCCGGCCGCCAGTATCTGCGGCTCGCGGCGAAGCAGATCGGTCATGTCAGTTGCCCCCGTTACCTGAGGTAATCAAGCCGCACGCGAACCGGGCCGCCGTCGCGTTCGAGGCGAACACGTGCGCGCCCGCCGAGGCCAGTTCGGCCGCCTGCTCGACCAGGCCCTGGGGGTCGGTCGGCGTCCCGATCAGCGAGACGACGACCTCCAGTTCTGGACGGCCCGCCTTGGCCTCCGCGATCGCCTGGGCCAGCTCGTCAGCCGGGTCGGGATGGGCACCGTAGCCGAGCACGACGTCGAGCATGATCACGGCCGTGGCCGGGTCAGCGGCCTCGGCGGCGAGCCGGTCGAGTCGCAGCCGCTGGTCGATCATGGGGTGCGGCCGGCCGGCGGTGAGCTCGTCTTCCCCAAAGTCGATCATCACGTGCCGGCCGGCCTGTGCGGCCAGACCAGCAGCGGTCCGCGGGTCGATGCGCCAGGACGGCTCTAGGGGGACGTTCGAGTAGATCGGTCCTAGTCGCTGCGCGGCGATCACCATGGCTTCGTCGCAGAGAGTCCCCCCGGCGAACAGTCCGCGCAGGAAGCCGGTCCGGCCCGGGGTTACCTCCCGCTGGTCCCGTCTGGGCTCGGCTGGTCCGGTTGCGGCGGCGTCGTGGGGGAGCGCCCGAGCCGGCCGCCAGCTAGGCCAATTCGGTACTGGCGCCCCGACCGCCCTCAGCACGTTCTGGGCGGTCTCGGTGAGGTCAGGCTGACCGGGCCCGAGCAGCGCGAACTGGACCGGCGTCGTCAGGCCCGCCGCGAACTCGCGCAATTCGTCCGCGACCGCCCCAGCCGGAGGCTTGGACAGCAGCACGATCAGCTCCGTCGCCAGGTCGGCATCCAGCGCGGCCAGCGCCGCCCGGGCCGATCGACCGCCGACCGCCGCCGACAGATCCCGTCCTCCCACTCCAAGCACGGCGCTCACGCCGACCCCGGCCAACTCGATCAGGCACGTCAACTGCTGCGCCCCGGTACCCGAGGCCGCCACGACGCCGACCGGCCCGCGCCGGACCGAGTTCGCGAAGCCGAGCCCGACCCCGCCGACGATCGCGGTGCCGCAGTCCGGTCCCATCACCAGGAGGTCCCGCTCGGCGGCGATCTCCTTGAGCTTGACCTCCTGTTCTACCGGAACGTTGTCGGAGAAAATCATCACGTCACAGTCGGCGTTCAGCGCATCCAAGGCCTCGGCGAACGCGTACTGACCCGGCACCGAGATCAGCGCTATCCCGGGGCCAACTCTCGCCGCTGCGCTCGCTGTCGTCCGAGGTGACTGCTGCCATCCGTCGTGCTCCCGGCCCCCGCCCGGCCGGGTCTTCAGTTCCTCGTCCACGATAGCAAGCGCCACTGACAGCGAATCGCTGTCGGCAGCCTTGATCGCGACCAGCAGATCGTGCTCGCCGGCCCCGGGCGGCGCGGCCAGACCGAGTCCGTCCAGCAAGTCCAGATTCAGCTGGGTCGCCATCGCCACCAGCGCGACTTCCACTCCGTCGACGGCCTGGGCCCGGGCGCTCACCGCCATGAGCGTCACAGAGTCGGCGTAACCGCCCGTTCTTGCCTGTACGTGCTCTACGCTCACCGGAGCCCCCAGATCGCCTCAACCGCTCCTGGTCAGCCTAGAGTTGCTCACCTTTCCAGAGATGACTGGGAACCTGCCCGGGATAGCTGAGCACGAAATCGCGCTCGCCGGCCAGCCGCTCGGCCCGCTCCTTGATGCCCAGCAGCATCTTCCGGTCGAAGAAGAATCCGCACGGCTCCAGCACCAGGGTGCAGATCCGCCGCAGCGCGGGCGACAGGTGCGGCAGCGCGATCCGGTTCCTGTTCACCAGCCTGGTCCCGCCGGCCTGCGCCCCCTCGGGGGTTCGAGGGGGTCGTCCCCCTTCGGCCGGCACTGCCCCGGGCAGCAGCGCGAAGCTCGAGATCCATCGACCCTGGCAGAACTCCAGCGCGAGGTTCTGCTCGGGCTCCACGAGCTCGACTCGCATCACGCCGTGCCTGCCCCCGATGGGGAACTCATCGCCAGGCACGATGTTCTGGAATTGCGGCAAGATCACCTCGGCGCTGTGCATGTCCAGGCCGAGCAGATTCTCGATCCAGTCGTAGGAGTAGCGGCCCGCCCGCCCGCTCCCCATCTGAGTCAGCCAGGGCCAGACGCAGCTCGGCGGCGCGCTGATCGCGACCGCCCTCGTGGTCACGAGGTCGCTCCCTGGACTGAGGTCGTCGCCGGGCAGGTCGGCCGCCGCCTCGTCGGCGGTCGAGCCCCACGTGACCAGCCGCCGGCGCCAGACATAGTGGTAGGTCACAGCCAGCGCCGTTACCGCGATCCCCGTGGTAAGGCCGACCGCGTACGCGGCAAGGGCGTTCTCACCCATTGGCTCTTCCTCTGCGCGGCGGGACTCGATGACGTCAGGAGCTCGCGCGGACTAAGAAGGGATGCGCATAGGTCACCCAAGCAGGTCTCATGGCGCGCCCCCTCTCAAGAGCTAGCAATCCAAGGTGTTAGCCTGCCGCCGCATTCGGCACGCGGGACAGTGCCAAAGGTCCCATGTTTTGATGCACAGAATGGTGATATTCACCGTCTTGAAATAACTTGGCCCGAAAGACTCTGTTCCAAAGACGAGGGAGCTGCGATGACCCAGCACTGGCGAGATCTGCTCGGACCGTACGGTGCCTGGCGGCCGGTCAGCATGGCGAAACCCGAGCTGGCCAGAAAGCTCGAGGAACTCGGCTTCGGCGCGCTCTGGCTGGGCGGCTCGCCGCGGGCCGACCTGCGGATCGTCGATTCCCTGCTGGCCGCGACCGACGAACTCGTGATAGCGACCGGCATCGTGAACATGTGGCAGAGCGATGCGCGTGAGGTCGCGACGTCGTTCCACCGGATCGAGGCCGCGCATCCCGGCCGGTTCCTGCTCGGCGTGGGCATCGGGCACCGCGAGGCCATTGCCGACTACGCCAAGCCGTACGAGGTCAGCGTGGCCTACCTGGACACGCTGATCGACGCCGGCGTCCCGCCGAGCAGCCTGGTGCTGGCCGCCCTCGGCCCGAAGATGCTCAGGCTGTCAGGCGAGCGGACCGCCGGGGCGCACCCCTACCTGGTAACCGAGCAGTACGTCAGCCAGGCCAGGGAGATCCTCGGAGCCGGGCCGCTGCTGGCCGTCGAGCACAAGGCGGTCATCGACTCAGATCCGCAAGCAGCCCGCGCGATCGGACGGTCACGGGTTCGCCGGCCGTACCTGGACTTGAGCAACTACACCGCTAACCTGCGCCGGCTCGGCTGGACCGACAAAGACCTCGCCGACGGCGGCAGCGACGCGCTCATCGACGCGCTGGTCGCGCACGGTGACGCGGCCCAGGTCGCCGGGCAGCTCACCAAGTTCGTCGAGGCCGGCGCCGACCACGTCTGCGTCCAGCTCCTGCACGCGACCATCGACGAGGACCCGGTGCCCGGCTATCGCGCTCTGGCCGCTGCATTGCAGTTGTGAGTAGGTGCCATTGTTTAGTCACATGTGTAGGCAAACACCGGCAGCACGGTATCCGGACGTCAGTCCGGATACCGCGCTGCGTTTGAAGGACACAGCCGCCGGGGTCTAACGTAACCGAGGTGAAGCCGTCATCGTTCGGCTACTCGCGGCCCGAGTCCGTGGCCGAGGCGGTTCAGGTTCTCGCCTCGATCGGGCCTGACGGCAAGGTGCTCGCGGGCGGCCAGTCCCTCGTGCCGCTGCTCAACATGCGGCTGGCCGCTCCATCGCACCTGGTGGACATCAACCGGCTCAGCGAGCTGGCCTTCATCAGCGTGGCCGACGGCCAGGTCACGATCGGTGCCACGGCCAGGCACGCCGACGTGCTCCGCGATCCGATCGCGGCCACGGCCCAGCCGCTGCTGCGCAAGGCACTGTCGCTGGTGGCTCACCCCGTGATCAGGAACCGCGGCACCACCGTGGGCAGCATCGTCCATGCCGACCCGTCCGGCGAGATGACGGCCGTGCTTGCCCTGCTGGGCGGGTCGGTCAGGATGGTGGGAGCAAACGGACAGCGTTGCGTTCCCGCTAATGAATTTTTCCTTGGTCCGCTGGAATCCGATGTTCGTCCGGACGAACTGGCGACCGAGGCTAGTTTTCCCGTGCTGCCGCCGTCGGCGGGCTGCGCGTTTGTCGAAGTGAGCCGGCGGCACGGGGATTATGCGATCTGCGGGGTGGCGGCGCTGGTCGAACTCGATGAGGACGGCATCGTGACGCGGGCGCGGGCCGCGTACCTGTCGGTGTCGGGGACGCCGCTCGTGCTCGACCTGACCGCCGCGTGCGGTGATGTCGGCGGTGATCTGGTCGAGGCCGACTTCGCCGACGCGGGCCGGCTCGCGATGAGCCAGGTGCGGCCAGCCGACGACATCCACGCCACGGCGAGTTACCGGCGGCACCTGGTCGGGGTGCTGACCGAGCGGGCCTTGCACGAGGCGCACCAGCAGGCAAGGGGGCGGGCCCATGGCTGAGGCCGGGCTGATAGACAAGCTCTTCGACGTTCGCCTGGTGGTGAACGGCATCGTCCATACCGTGACCGTGCCCGCGCGCCGGCTCCTTTCCGACTGCCTGCGGCACGATCTGAGGCTGACCGGTACCCACGTCGGCTGCGAACATGGCGTCTGCGGCGCGTGCACCGTCCTGGTCGACGGCGTCGCGACCAGGTCTTGCCTGATGCTAACCGTCAGCGCCGACAATGCTGAGATCACGACCGTCGAGGGGCTCGCCGAGGCTGACGGGTCGCTGTCGCCGGTGCAGCAGGCGTTCGCCGACTGCCACGGACTGCAATGCGGGTTCTGCACCCCCGGGTTCCTCACCGCGATCACCGCCGCGCTGGCCGACAACCCCGAGCCGAGCCACGACGAAGCCAGGGAGATCATCGGCGGTAACCTCTGCCGGTGCACCGGCTACCAGAACATCGTCAAGGCCGTGCTGCGGGCCTCCGAGCTGAAACGGCAGCGCACCTCGTGACCGCAATGTTCGGCGAGCCGATCGCGCGGCTCGAAGACGACCGCCTGCTCCGTGGTCACGGGGCGTACACCGATGACCTCGGGCACGACGCGCTGGCGGCCGCGTTCGTCCGGAGCCCGCATGCGCACGCCAGAATTATCGACATTGACGTGTCGGGTGCGCTCGACGTCGACGGCCTGGTCGCGGTCTATACCTACGAGGACCTGCCCGGCCGGGTGGCCGAACCGCTGCCGCTGCTGATCCCGCATCCCGCGCTGACCCATCCGAGGACCGGATTCCCGCTGGCCGCCGACGAGGTGAACTACGTCGGAGAGCCGGTCGTGATGGTGATCGCGGCCGACCGGTACCTGGCCGAGGACGCGGCCGAAGCGATCGTCGTGGACTACGAGCCGCTGCCGGCCGTCGTCGGCGTCGATGCGGCCCGCGACGGCGAGCACCTGGTGCACGCTGACGTTCCCGGCAACGTCGCCGCCGAGTTGATGCAGAGCAACGGGGACGCGGTCGCGGCGATCGCCACCGCGCCGCACGTGCTCGAACTGGACCTGACCATCGAGCGGTCGGCGTCGAGCCCGCTCGAAGGCCGGGGTGTGCTGGCCCGGTGGGATACCGAGTCCAAGCGGCTGCGGGTCTGGAGTTCGACGCAGACCTCAACCGGGGTGCGGGCCGCCGTGGCGGCCAAGCTCGACCTCGCGCTGGCCGACGTGGACGTGATCACCCCGGATGTCGGCGGCGGGTTCGGCGTGAAGATCGTGCACCCGTGGCCGGAGGAGGTGCTGGTGCCGTGGGCGGCGAGACAGCTGCGACGCCCGGTGAAATTCACCGAGGACCGGATCGAGCACTTCATGTCCAGCGCGCACGAGCGGGGGCAACAGCACCGGGTGCGGGTCGGGTTCGACGACGACGGTCGAGTGCTCGGACTCGACGTGAAGTTCTGGCACGACAACGGGGCCTATATTCCGTACGGCCTGATCGTGCCGATCATCACCTCGACGCAGCTGCTCGGCCCGTACAAGCCGGGCGCCTACCGGGTCGAATTCACCTCCCTGTACACCAACACCGTGATCGTGACCCCCTACCGGGGCGCCGGACGACCGCAGGGCGCGTTCGTGATGGAGCGCACGATGGACGCGATCGCGGCCGCCCTGCACCTGGACCGGACCCTGGTGCGGGCGCGGAACTTCATCACGCCGGACGAGATGCCCTACGATCACGGGCTGATCTTCCAGGACGGCCGGCCGCTGGTCTACGACTCAGGCGACTACCCGGCCTTGCTCGCCAAGATCAAGGCGCTGATCGGCTGGGACAGCTTCCCGGCGGTGCAGGCGCAGGCGCGTGAGCAAGGTCGCAACCTCGGCATCGGCCTGGCCTGCTACGTCGAGGGCACCGGAGTCGGGCCTTACGAAGGCGCGCACGTCGTGGTCGAGACCTCGGGGAAGGTCAAGGTAGCGACCGGCCTGACCAGTCAGGGGCAGGGGCACCAGACCGTGTTCGCCCAGATCGTGGCCGACGAACTCGGCGTGCCGATCGGCGACGTCGAAGTCACGACCGGCGACACCAGGGCGTTCGGCTATGCGGTCGGCACGTTCGCCTCCCGCGCGGCCGTGATGAGCGGGTCGGCGATCGCGCTGGCGGCCCGGTCGGCCAGGGCCAAGGCGATCAAGGTCGCGGCGGCGGCACTGGAGGCGTCGGCCGATGACATGGAGATCGTCGGCGGCGTCGTGCGAGTCAAGGGCGATCCGGCCTCGGCGATCGCGCTCGGGACGGTCGCCGTGCTGTCCAATCCGCTGCGGTACGCGTTCGACGAGGCGGCCAAGGCGGCGACCCAGTTCGCTGGCGGCGACATCGACAAGCCGCCGGTCGCCGAGGGGGAGGCGCCCGGCCTGGAGGGCCGGGAGTTCTTCTCACCGATCCGGTCGACGTTCGCGAGCGGCATGCACGCGGTGATCGTGGAGACCGACCCGCGCACGGCCGAGATCAAGATCTTGCGGTACTGCGTGGTGCACGACTGCGGCACGCTGATCAACCCGCGCATCGTCGAAGGGCAGATCCACGGCGGGGTCGCCCAGGGGGTCGGCGGCGCGCTGTATGAGCGGATGGCCTACGACGAGACGGGGCAACTCCAGAACGCGTCCTTCATGGACTTCCTGATGCCGTACGTCTCCGAGGTGCCGGACGGCATCGACATCGATCACCTGGAGACGCCGTCTCCGCTCAATCCGCTCGGCATCAAGGGCGCCGGCGAGGCGGGGGTGATCCCGAGCGCGGCCGTGTTCGCGTCCGCGATCGAAGATGCCGAGGGATTCCCGATCACCGCGATGCCGATCTCCCCGTCCGAACTCTTCGAACTCCGGCAGCGCCATTCCGGCTGACTAGGGGCGGCTGTCGTGGCAGCGCCAGCGTCAGCGCCTGCGACCGCCGCTGGCGCCGCGGTTGGCGTGGTGCTTGTGGTCGCGGATGATCAGCTGTTCGAGGCGTTTTCTGGTCGCGGGGTTAAACGGCTGCTTCACCTTCCCGACCAGCCTGATGACCTCGCTGGCCCGGGTATAGATGTTCACGGTCGCCTTGCTGCAGTCACCGACCTCGGACCGGGAATGGACCAGCAGCACCACCCGCAGCACGCCGACGTCTTCGCCTCGCGACCGCAGGAACTGCTCGAGTTCGTCGGCGGGCTCGTTGAGCTGCTCGCTCGGCGAGCGCTGCCGTCCGCTCTTGTCGCCGATCGCGCTTTGCTCGACCAGGTTCCCGTAGTTGTCGTACTTGTCGACCCGCCACACGTCGCCATTGCAGTGCACGGTGCCGTTGATGTTCTTCACCTCAATGGCGACCAGCCCGCTCGGCCCGAGCAGCAGATGGTCGATCTCGCCGCGCCGGTTCTTGTAGCCGCGCAGCAGCACCCAGTCATCGCCCAGGTCTCGACCTAGCTCGTCCGCGACGAACTGCTCGCCCCGCACGCCCGCCGCGAGCTTGGCCTGCTCATTGGTCGGCATGCTGGCCACCGGCGCGGTCGGCGGCACCGGCGCCTGCCGCCTGATCCGCCTGAGCCCGAGCGCGGTGCGCAGCCAGGCCAGCCAGCGACGTTGGGCGCGGGCCTGATCGCGGGCCTGCTCGGCCTTCCTGACCTCGGTCTTGTGCCGCTTGACCGCTGCCTCGTACTTGGTCAGCGCACGCTGATGCTGCTGGTCCTCGCGCCGCAACGCCTGCTTGAGCATGTCGCCCGGATGGTCAGAGAGCGGGACAACGCGCATTTTCGGCTAACTCTCCTGCAGCGCCTGAGGGTGATGGTTGTCACCGCTCATGATCAGTTTCTCGATCTGCCTCTTCTGCCCGCGATCGAGGATTTTAGGCAACTTATGCAGCCAGCTGAGAAAGTCGGAGGTCGAGCCTAGGACGTGCACGGTCGGCCGGTGCCAGTGGTCGTCGCCCGGCCGGGGGTGGTTGATCAGCACGACGCGCTCGATCCGCAGTTGCTCACCGGCTGAGCGCAAGAATTTCTCGAGCGTGTCCGCTGCTTGGTTGAGCGCGACGCTCGGGGAGCGCCCTTGGTGGTCGTCCAGGCTTACTTCCACGCTCGACCCGCCCCCGCCGGGGTGCGCGCCGGGGTGCCCGCCGGGGTGCCCGCCGGGCTTGACCTCCCTTTCGGCGTGCCAGTTGTCGCCGCGACAGTGCACCGTCGCGTTCAGGTGCAGGCTGGTCAGGGCGACCAGCCCGGCCGGGCCGAGCAGCAGCTGGCTGACCGGCCCGGACGTCGTGGCCAGGCCATGGATGAGCAGCCAGTCATCGCCCAGGCGTCCCTCCAGGTCGGTCGCGAAGTGCCGCCCGCCCAGCTTCACGGCGCCCTTGACCTCCCCGGCCGTCCCCGCGTGGGCCAGATCCTCGGCGTGCGCGCGCTGCCGGGCGTGCCGGGCCGCGAGCGGGTCGAGCAGCGACCCGAAACGATGATGCTCAGCATCCGCGTCGGTCATCGGGCCGAAACCCTCCGACCGCTGCCCCGTCCGGGACTGCGAACCCCTGGTATCGGGTTGCGCGCCCCCGACCGGTCGCCCAGACCATTCGACGATCCGCATCGACGCTCCCGACTGCTCCTGACGGCTACTGTTCTCCTGTCTCCGAATGATGCCGGATGTAGGTCGAGTAAGCCTCATTGGTGTTGATCCGGGGGAGCGCGTTGGCGTCGTCATGCCGCCCGGCCGGGAACCTTCGCGAGATCAGGTCCGCCTGGACCTCCTGCAGGTGTGACGGATCGGCGGCGGCCGGGTTCGGCGCGGTGGCGACCGGGATCGTGACGCCGGCCAGCACGTCATCGGTCCTCGCAGTGGCCAGCGTCAGTACGTCGCCGAACCCCGGCGCCGCCGCATCCCGCGCGGTCAGCGCGGGCAGGCCCCAGCGCTGCTCGACCGTCTTGAGCGTCGAGGTGTGGTCCAGCGGCGCCGACCCGTCCGGAACCCGGTAGACCGTCCCCGGCGCGATCAGCGGGGAGATCAGCACGGTCGGCACCCGGACCCCGAACCTGGTGAAGTCGAAATTGAATTCGCCGGCCGTGTTATCCGGCCGCGCCGCTCCCCACGGCGGCCGGACGTGGTCATACAGGCCGCCGTGCTCGTCGTAGGTAATGATCAGCAGCGTCTGCGGCCAACCCGGCCCGCCCCGCACGGCCTCGTACACGTCATGCATCAACTGCTCGCCGAGCGCCACGTCATAGGCCGGATGCTGACTGTTTCCGGTCGAGGACCAGGAGGGCTCTAGGAAGGAGAAAGATGGGAGGGACCCGGCGGCTGCCGCCGCCGCGAAGTCAGCAAACTTGCCGATCGTTCCACCCGGCGCCGAGGCGATGTCGGTGAAGGTCGACTTGGTCAGCGGCTCGGCCTGGTACCCGTAAATGCCCCAGGTCAGGTTGTGCTGGCCGAGCAGGCCGAAGATGCTCGGCGTGGTGAAGGTCCTGGTCTTGTCGTCCATGTGACCCTGACTGGTCGCCGCCAGGGCGAAGGCCCGGTTCGGCAGCGTTTCGGTCGGAGCCGAGCTGAACCAGTGGTCGCAGACCGCGTACCCCTTGGCGAGCGCGGATAGCACGGGAAGGGCATCCGGGGTGAAGCAGCCCATGATGTCGTTCGCGGTGGTTCCCGGCAGGATCGTCCAGCCGTGCTCACGCGATTGCCAGCCGAGCGTGTAAGCGAAGTCTTTAACGAAGCCCTGCATCGCCGGGACGGCCGGACTAGCGGGGGCGGTAATGTTGCCGAACAACTGGCTGTTTGTCGCCATATAACCCTCTCCGGGGTCAGCCCCGGGCATGTAATAGGCATTGGGCGTTGTCGGCTCGATCTGGAACACCGCGACCGGATTGCCGTTGTCATCTGGGTTCGACTCGCTGCCGGTCAGGCCCTCGAAGGGCTGACCAGAGGGTGAGACGTTGCCGGTCGAGCTATAGAGGTAGCCGAGCATATGGTCGAACGAGCGATTCTCCAGCATCAGTACCACGATGTGCTGTACCGCAGAAAGTCCGTTCTCGTCCGCCATTGCACCGCCCCTTGGTTGCCGTCTCGTCAGGAAAAGCTAGCGGAATAACGTCTGCGAATACAGTGAAAGTTTCCGCGCGATTCATCAAAGTGGCTCAACCGGTACCTTCGGGGGGTTTCCGGGGGGTCGTTCCCCCGGGCCAACACTGCGGCGGTGCTGGGCGTGGGATGCTTGGGGCGGAGTTATCGCAGGGTCTGGAGGGCGGCGCTAATGAAGGTGGCGGGGGAGGCGACGGTGGGTGCGCCGGCCGAGAAGGTCTGGGCGGCGTTGCATGACCAGGCTGTACTGGCCCGAGCCGTTCCCGGCTGCGAGCGGCTGGAGCTCACTGGACCGGGCACTGGCCGGTTCACCGTGACCACGACGATGAACGCGATCAGCGGGACCTACTCAGGGCAACTCACGGCCTCCGGCCAGCAGGCACCGTCATCGGTCGCGCTGACCGCCTCGGCCTCTGGTGACCAGGGCACGGTGACCGCCGACCTCACGATCTCGCTGACCCCAACCGAAGGCGGAGCGACGCTGGTCAGCTACGAGGCCAACGGCGTCGCCGATGGTTCGATAGCTGGCGTCGGCACCCGACTTCTGGCCAGCGCGGCCAAGCGCCTAGCCGACGAGTTCCTGGCCAGCCTCGACGAGGAAGTCGCCCGGCCGCCCGAGCGGGTCCGCAAGCGTCCCCAGGCCGAGTCCGCCCCAAAGTCGCCTGCGGCCAAGTCGCCCGAGCCGAAGCCAGAGCGAGGTCCAGCCGGTCCAGCCGGTCCAGCCGGTCCGGGCGGTCCGGGCGGTCCAGCCGGTCCGGGCGCCGGCGATCTCACCAGCTACCTGAACGGCAAGAACGGTGCGCTGGTTGGCGCCGTCATAGCGTTGATCGCCGTGGTCATCGTGCTCGGACGCCGGAGTCGGCGCGCCCGCTCCAGCCAGTCATGACGGGTCCGCGGCGGCGGTTCCGGATCGGCATCGACACCGGGGGCACGTTCACCGACGTGGTCGCCTACGACGAGGCGACCGGGCAGCTCACCGTGACTAAGACGCCGACCACGCCGGCCGACCCGTCGATCGGATTCGTCGACGGCCTGGCCAAGGTGCTCGACCAGGTCGGTGCGGCCGGCTCGGACGTCGTGGCGCTCAGCCACGGCACCACGATCGCCACTAATCAGCTGCTCGAAGGCCAGATCGGCCGGCTCGGGTTCATCACCACCGAGGGCTTCGAGTTCATGCTCGAGATCGCCCGGCAGTCGGTCCCTGACGGCTACGGCAACTCCTACTTCTGGGTGAAGCCGCCCAGGATCGTACCCGCCGACCTGGTGAAGACCGTCGGCGGCCGCCTGGACCACACCGGCACCGAAATCAGGCCGTTCGATCACGACGGTGCGGTGGCGGCGGCCCGCTGGTTCCGTGACCACGGCGTGAACACGCTCGGAGTGTGCTTCTTGCACTCCTACGCCAATCCCGAGCACGAGCGTCAGATGGCCGCCGTCCTGGCCAGCGAGCACCCGGACGCGGTGGTCTCGCTCTCCTGCGAGGTGCTGCGCGAGTACCGGGAGTACGAGCGCTCGATGACGACCCTGCTCGACGCGGCCGTCAAGCCGAGAGTGGCCCGCTACCTAAGCTCAATCACCGCCCGCCTCAACCAAGCCGCCCAGCCCGCGCCGGCCGCCTCGCCCGCGCCGGCCGCCTCGCCTGCGCCGGCCGCCCAGCCCGCGCCCGCCACCCCACCCAAGGCCGGTCGACAATCGGCTGCTGACAAAAGTCCCGTGCCGTTTTATGTCATGAAGTCCAACGGCGGCGTGCTGTCCGCCGACGAGGTAATCCACCAGCCGATCACGACCGTGCTGAGCGGCCCTGCCGCCGGCGCCCTTGGCGCGGCCCTGCTCGCCGCCGAGGCTGGCATCGCCAAGGTACTGACCTGCGACGGTGGCGGAACCTCCACCGACGTCGCGGTCGTCACCGACGGCGAACCTGCTCTGACCACCGAAGGCCGCGTCGGGGACTACCCGGCCCTGATCCCGATGGTCGACGTGGTCACGGTCGGGGCGGGCGGCGGCTCGATCGCCTGGATCTCGCCCGAGGGCGCGCTCAAGGTCGGCCCGCGATCGGCCGGCGCCGATCCCGGGCCACTGTGCTACGGACGTGGCGGCGCCGACGTCACCGTGACCGACGCGCACCTGGTGCTGGGCCGGATCCCGCCGCACCTGCTCGGTGGCGAGGTTCCGCTTGACCTGGCCGCAGCGCGGGCCGGCCTGGCTGACCTGGCCGGCCGGCTGGGCCTGACCGACCAGGACTGCGCCACCGGCATCCTGGATGTCTCGGCTTGGAACCAGGCCAACGCGGTCCGCCAGATCACCGTCAAGCGCGGCCTGGACGTCCGTGACTTCACGCTGGTGACGTTCGGCGGGTCCGGCTCGCTGCTGCTGTGCCAGTTGATCGACATCCTCGGTGTGCCTGAGGTGCTCGTGCCCGTCAACCCAGGCAACGTCTCGGCGTTCGGCCTGCTCACCGTGGATGTCCGGATCGACTATGTGCGCACCGCCGTCCGGCGACACGATTCGCTGGACCTGGCCGCCGTGCGGTGTTTCTATGCCGACCTCGCCGACCAGGCGTCGGAAGGCCTGGCCCGCCAAGGGTTCACGCCGGACCAGCAGCGCCTGGTCAGGACCGCCGATCTGCGCTACTACGGCCAGGCTTTCGAGGTCCGTGTCCCGGTGCCGGACCTGGCCGATCCCGCCTTCGACGCGGCGGTCGCCGACGCCTTCCACGACGCCCACCACGCCTTGTACGGCTATGACTTCCGTGGCGACCCTCGCCAGCAGGTGGAATGGGTTAACCTCCGAGTCACCGGAGTGGGCCCGATCCAGCGTCCGGACCTCCCAGAACTAGCGCCAGGCAACGGCGATCCCGCCCGCGCTCGTACCGGCACCCGACCCGTCTGCTTCGCCCGTTCAGCCGGCTTCGTCGACGCCGACATCTTCTGGCGCCCGGACCTGGCCGCCGCCGACGTCATAACCGGCCCGGCCATAATCGAGGAATACGGCGCGACGATCCCCCTCCACCCAGGCTTCACCGCCACCGTCGACCCCCACGGCAACCTCCGCATAACCCGCCCGAGCCTCTAACCCGTGCCAACCTCTAACCCGCCTTCACCCCTGACCCGCCCGGCCAACCCGCCCGCGCCGCTAGCTCGCCCGCGCCGCTAGGCCGCCCGCGCCGCTAGCCCGCCCGCGCCGCTAGGCCGCCCGCCAACCCCGCCTGCGCCCGGGCCCTAACCGCCGCCCGTCTCAACCCCCGGTTCGACCGCCGCATGGTCACATAGACCCCAGCAGCCCCACCATTCGCAATTCTGGTGTTCATGATCACTTAGATTTCGGGTGAATCTGCATATTCACCGGGTTTTTCAAGGGTGAATCTGCAAATTCACCGGGTTCGCTCGGCCCGCGATGCAACCACAAGTACATCATTACCCTCATCTGTCACAGCAGCCTCAGATTTAGATGAGCCATCAATCCTTTCGGGCCCGAGTCGCTGTTGCGGATTAGGAATAGGGGAGGGTTTGCGCTTCGGTCGCCTCGTTTGGTGGCTGGGCCGGCCATCCCTGGTGTCGGAGCGGCTCCTATCAGCGTTAAGCAGATTACCGGGGAATAACGTCGGCAAATCCGCCAGCCGAACTCGACATGAACGTAGCTCATCGGCTCGGTGCGATGTTCTCCCAGAGCTGCGTGGTCCTGTCGAAGCTGGCGGTTGCGAGGAAGCGGCCCTCCGGCCTGAACGCGACCACAGCGTCAATGTCGCCTTGGTGGCCGGTCGACGGCGCGGGCACTGAGGCGACATTCACCCGCCGGACCAACTGGTTCCGCAGGCAGACGTAGCTATCGGCCGCCCGGTCATACATTGCCTCCCACGGCAACCCAGCCAGCTTCGCGATCCCGGTTGCCAGGCTGACGGGCTTGCGGCTAACTCTTCGCGATCATGGTTGCAGTGCGGCAGCCGACCCGCGCCAAGCCACCTAGCTGGTCAAGTCCGACGGAAGGAGGCTGTAGAGGTACAGGTCGCGTCGTTCGTCGCCGACCTGGCGCCAGCTCCGCATCAGGCCCTCGCGCATGTATCCGACCCGTTCGGCCGCCCGCCAGGACCCCTCGTTCGACGGCTCTACCTGCAGTTCGATCCGGAACACTCCATCCAGCGACAGCCCCCAGCGCGAAATGGCGTCCAGCGCCGCGACCGCATACCCGTGCCCACGAAACGCCGAGGCGATCCAGTACCCGACACTAGCCCGCCCGAATGCCACATCCCGCAGCCACAACCCGACTTGCCCGACGGGTTCATCGCGAGCCGAATCGACAACCGCGAACGAATAACCTTCGCCGGAAGCCAGCCGGTCGTGCTGCCGCTCGATGAAAGCGAGCGCATCGGCCAGCGTCCCGCTCGTCGGCACGGTCGTGATCAGCGGAATCTGCGGATCGCCGGCCACGGCCCGTACCAGTTCGGCATCGGAGGGGACAAACGCGCGGAGCAAGACCGGCTTCCGGTGCAGCACCGGCATCTCAGTCGGGACCATCCAGTCATCCTGCCCGCCCCCGCTGTTAAGTTGCACTCAGTTAAATACGCGTGAGACCGGGTGCGGGGGTGAGGCAATGGGCAGGCCGACGCTGACCGGCGCTGGCACCGGGCCCGTCGACCCGGTGCTGCTGGAGATCATCGCGGGCAGCCTGGCCTCGATCGAGAAGGAAGTCGAGACCGCGATCGGCCGCACGGCCCGGTCGCCGATGGTGCGCGACGCTCACGACTTCCGGGCCGGCATCCATGACCGGCTGCTGCGCAAGCTGACCGGTCGTTCCTACAGTTCGCTGGTCCATCCGATCGTGCGGGACTTCCCGATCGAGACGATGAAGCCGGGCGACGTGTACTTCCACAACGACGTGTACTCCTCCGAGGGCGGCATCGGCCACCTGCCCGACCTGTGCGTGACCGTGCCGGTCTTTCACGCCGGCGAAGCCGGGGGGCCGCCGAGAGTCGTGGCCTTCGTCCAGGCGTTCGGCCATCACGACGACATCGGCGGGGCCGTGCCCGGCTCCATGCCCAGCCGCGCGACCAGCGTGTTCGAAGAGGGCCTGATGGTCCCGCCGATCAAGCTGCGCGATGCCAGCGGCCCCAACCAGGCCGTGCTCACGATCATGACCCGCAACTCCCGCATGCCAGAATCCCTGGCCGCCGACCTGGACTCGGAGTGCGCTGCCTGCCTGATGGGCGCCCGGCGCCTGGGCGAGTTGTTCGACCGCTACGGCCAGCCCGCCGTCGAGGCCTGCTTCGACGCGATCGTCGCGAACACCACGGCCACCTTCCGCCGCGAGATCCTGGCCAAGGTCCCAGAGGGCACCTGGACCTGGGAGGACTACGCCGAGCACGACGGCGTCGACCCACCCAGGCTGCACGCCCAGCGGATCACGCTGACCAGGACCCCGGACAGCGATCCACAGGGCCCGAAGCTGATCTTGGACTTCGGTGGCACCGGTCCCCAGGCCAAGGGCCCGATCAACCATTGCGGCAACTACGCCGACGGCAACTTCCTGGCCAAGTGGCTGGCCCCGATCCTGCGGAACCTCGCCGACACGCCAGAACGCATGGCCGAACTCGACGTCAACGAAGGCGTCGTCGACCTGCTGGAACTCAGGTTCCCGCCTCCGGGCACCCTCCTGACGCCGATCTTCCCGGCCCCGACCAACGCCCGCACGTTCGTGATCCTGCGACTGCTCGGCGTGCTCGCCGGAGTGCTGGCCAAGGCGGTCGGCGGGCGGATGCCGGCCGACCAGGAGACGATCCGCTACACCGGCGTCTACGGCCTCGACGCGGCCGGCGAGCCGTACCTGATGCGCGAGGTGCTCGGCGGCGGCTCCGGCGGCCGGTACTACGCCGACGGCGAGGACACGATTCACGTGGTGCCGGACTCCCGCAACCTGCCGGCCGAGTTCTCCGAGGCCCGCTTCCCCTTCGTGGTCGAACGCCTCGGCCTCGCGGTCGACAGTGGCGGACCGGGCGAGTTTCGCGGAGGCCTTGGCTACGAAAAAACTATCCGGATGCTGACCGACGGCTATTTCATGTCCATCGCCGACCGCTCGATCCTGGCCTGCTGGGGAGTCAATGGCGGAAAGGCCGGTCGTCCTTTTGAGGTAACGATCTTTAACCCCCAGGATTTGGGAGAAAAATTTGCGGACGCTTTGGCCGATGCCGAGGCGGTACCCTCGGGAACCTTGATCAGGATCCGCACCACTGGCGGAGGCGGCTGGGGAGACCCACTCACCCGGGAGGTCGAACGCGTCGTCCAGGACGTCGCCTGGCGCAAGGTGTCCCGCGCCGGGGCGGCCGCCGACTACGGCGTCGTGATTACCGGAAGCGATGATGAGCCTGCCGCCGACATTCAAGCTACGCATGCTTTGCGCCAAAAAATAAAGGAAGAGCGCCAGCTCCCCGAGCCCTTCTTCGATCGTGGTCCTGGTTATCAAAGGCTCTCGGGGGTTGCCGCAGCGGAGGTGGACTG
The DNA here is from genome assembly GCA_035606435.1 of Streptosporangiaceae bacterium. Lineage (GTDB taxonomy): Bacteria > Actinomycetota > Actinomycetes > Streptosporangiales > Streptosporangiaceae > Chersky-822. The sequence goes on from DATNFM010000211.1 coordinate 38,421, forward strand.
GATATGAGCGGGGGTTCCAGGGGGTCGTCCCCCAGGGCTAGCACGGGCGGGCCGCTGGAAGGAACGCTGGTCGTCGATCTGTCGCGGGCCCTGGCCGGGCCGCACGCCGGGATGATGCTCGGGGATCTCGGGGCGCGGGTGATCAAGGTCGAGGCGCCGGGGGGTGATGACAGCCGAGGCTGGGGACCGCCGTTCGCGGCGGACGCGGCCGGCACCGAGCACGCGACCTACTTCCTGTCCTGCAACCGCAACAAGGAATCGATCGTCTGCGACCTGAAGTCCGATGACGGGCGCGAGGTGCTGACGAAGCTGGTCGAGCGCGCGGACGTGCTGATCGAGAACTTCAGGCCTCGTGTGCTCGACCGGCTGGGGTTCAGCATGGAGCGGCTGACCGAGCTGAATCCGCGGCTCGTGATCTTGTCGATCACCGGCTTCGGGCACGACGGGCCCGAGGGCAGCCGGGCCGGCTACGACCAGATCGCCCAGGGGGAGGGCGGGCTGATGTCCTTGACCGGCCCGTCGCCTGACCAGCCGACCAGGACCGGAGCGCCCGTCGCGGACGTCATGGCCGGGATGTACGGAGTGTCCGGCGTGCTCGCGGCGCTCCTCGAGCGGGGCCGGACCGGGCGGGGCCAGGTCGTGCGGACCAGCCTGCTCGCCGCCGTGGTCGGCTCGCACGCCTACCTGGGGACCAGGTACACGGTGGCGGGTGAGGTCCCCGCGCCGGTCGGCAACCATCACCCGTCGATCTGCCCGTACGGGCTGTACCGGGCGGCCGACGGGTTCCTCCAGATCGCGGTGGGCACCGATGCGCTCTGGCAGCGGTTCGCCCCCGCGTTCGGGCTCGTCAAACCCAAGTGGGAGCTGAACCGGGATCGAGTGGCCGATCACGTGGCGCTTAACACCGCCGTGGACGCTGCCTTCGGCGAGTACCAGGCCGACGACGTGCTCCGCCGGCTGGCCGAACTCGGCATACCGGCTGGTAAGGTGCGCGATCTGGCCGAGGTCTACGACTGGGAACAGACCAGGTCGCAGGGCTTGGTGATCGACGTCAATCACCTCGCGCTCGGCCCGATCGAGCTGCCGGGACCGCCGTTGCGCTTCGACGACGGCGGCAGGCGCTCGCACCTGCCGCCGCCCGTGCTCGACCAGCACGGTGCGGCTATCCGCTACTGGCTGTCCGAATCCGAAGGAGGGGGCCCCGTTGCCGGAGCCGATTGAGGTACGCAAGGTACCGCTGCACAACGTGTCGGACGCGAGCGAACTGGCCAAGCTGATCGACGACGGCGTCCTCGAGGCTGACCGGGTAATCGCCGTGATCGGCAAGACCGAGGGCAACGGCGGGGTCAACGACTACACCAGGATCCTGGCTGACCGGGCGTTCCGTGACGTGCTCAGGGCGAAGGGAACCAGGACCGCGCAGCAGGTCAAGCAGATCCCGATCGTGTGGTCGGGCGGAACCGACGGGGTGATCAGTCCGCACGCGACGATCTTCGCGACGCTGCCCGTCGATCAGGCGGTAGCGACGGACGAGCCCAGGCTGACCGTCGGGTTCGCGATGAGCGAGCAGTTGCTGCCTGAGGACATCGGGCGGACGGCGATGATCTCGAAGGTTGCCGATGCCGTCCGCGTGGCGATGGAGCGGGCCGGGATCACCGATCCCAAGGACGTGCACTACGTGCAGACCAAGACGCCGCTGCTGACGATCCACACGATCTCGGACGCCAAGAGCCGGGGCCACAGCGTCTGGACCGAGAACACCCACGAGTCGATGGACCTGTCCAACGGGTGCACCGCGCTTGGCATAGCAGTCGCCCTCGGGGAAATCGAGATGCCCTCAGACGCCGACGTGCTCCATAACCGGGGCCTGTACTCGGCGGTCGCGTCCTGCTCCTCCGGGGTCGAGCTCGACCAGGCCCAGGTCGTCGTGGCCGGCAACGCGCGCGGCGTCGGCGGCCGGTACCGGATCGGGCACTCGGTGATGCGGGACGCCCTGGACGCCGACGGGATCTGGGCCGCGATCAGCGACGCCGGTCTTGAGCTGCCAGAACGACCGCGCACCTCGGACCTGGACGGCCGGCTGGTCAACGTGTTCCTCAAGTGCGAGGCCAGCCAGGACGGCCAGGTTCGCGGCCGCCGCAACGCGATGCTCGACGATTCTGATGTTCACTGGCACCGCCAGATCAAGGCCTGTGTCGGAGGCGTGGCCTCGTCCGTGACCGGCGACCCTGCCGTCTTCGTCTCGGTGTCGGCCGCTCACCAGGGCCCCGACGGCGGCGGCCCGGTCGCCGCGATAGTCGACCTGGGCTGAGCTCAAGTCGGCTGTCGGTGGGCCTGGCTAGCATTGCCCTGCCTACCCGCCGAAAGGCCGGTCATCACGGCTACTAGCTCTCCTGACCGACTTCCGTTGCCAGTCCGGTCTCAGTAGCTGGACCGCCGGCTGGCACAGGACGGGCGGCCTTGTTCAGCGGTGCGATCGTGGTCAGGCCGGCCAGCAGGATCAGCAGGCCGCCGGCCCCGAACAGAGTGTCAAACGGACCGAAGTGCAGCCCGATGAAGCTCGCGCTGAAATCGTGCAGGACCGTGCTGGCCAGTAGTCCCGCCAGCACCATAGACACGATCGAGGAGAGTTGCTGAAGCGGGCTGAGCACGGCGCTGACCCGGCCGAGCAACCTCGACGGGGTGACTTCGAGGATGATCGGCGAGAACACGGCGTTGAGCACGCCCGCGGCGATGCCCAGCAGGGCGGCGATGACGATCGCGGGGAATAGCGAGGTCATGCGGGAAAAGCCAACCAGCGTGACGCCGCAGCCGAGCAGCGAGATCCAGAAGAGGCGGGGCGGCCGCACCCGCTTGGCGATGGCACCGGCGGCGAGAGCGCCCGCGATCGAGCCGCCGCCGACGCCGCCCATGATCGTGCCGAGCCAGCTCGCCGGGACGTGCAGATTGTGCGGGACGAAGAACGCCACCAGCGAGTTCACCGCCCCGAGCCCGAGCATCGTGAGCACCAAGCCGACGCCGAGCGCCAGCAGCACCCGGTTCCCGGCGAAGAACTTGAGCCCGGTGCGGAACTCGGCCACGAACCCCTCGCGCGGCGTTGCCTCGGCGGACGACGTCAGTGGCACGCTGATCGCGCGGATGCAGATGAACGAGAAGCCGAAGCTGGCCGCGTTGAAGATCAGCGCCCACTGCACGCCGAGGGTAAACAGCAGCGGAGCCGCGAGCGGCGGCCCGATGACCTGGGCCAGGCTGAACGCCGCCGACAGCAGCGCACTAGCCTGAGGCTGCTGCTGCGGCGGGACGATCGCGCCGACCACCGCCAGCCGAGACGGATCGAAGAACTCGGCGAAGCAGCTGCACGCGGCGAGCACCGCGTACAGGATCGCCAGCTGGGCTCCGGCCGGCAGATGGTGCCGCAGCAACGGCACCACCAGCAAGCTCGCGACGAGGAAGAACCTGGCCGCGTCGGCGACCAGCATCGTCCTTCGGCGATCCCACCGGTCGACGAAGACCCCGGCCAGCGGCCCGACTACTAATACCGGTGCGGCCGTCGCGATCAGCGCTCCGGAGGCGGCCGCCGGAGCCCATGGCAATCCCTTGGCGATGATCGTCGCGATCCAGAGCAGCACCGTGACGTAGAAGACCATGTCACCAGTCGCCGACACCGACTGTCCGAGCCAGAGCAACCTCCAGTTCCGGTTATGCCTGAGCGGCACTGGCGAGACTGGTTCCGAGGCTTCGCTCATCGTCGGTGCCGCCCCCTCACTGGCCGTTGCACGTGTCAAGATACGTCGCGTGTAGGGCGCGTGCCTAGATCTGGGTTGGCGCTATTCGGCGGGCGTAAAGCTAAACCGGCCGTCGGATCCGCGCTCAAGCGGCGTTGTCGCGATGACGGCGTCGACATTGATCGGGCCGTAGATATGCGGAAACGGCTCATCCGAGCCGGGTACCTTCTCGTATCGCACCGGCGACCGCAGCCGATCGGTGTCAATAACCAGGGCGATCAGCCCGTCGTCGGCTAGGTAAAAGGAATTCGCGACCAGTGCGACCTGGTGCGCGTCGCTGGCGTGAATGAACCCTTGCTGCTCAAGCGTGAGTCCGCGGGTCGAAATCGTGTACTCGCCCACCCGAGCAGCCTCCGCCCAGTCCTCAGAAAACGCAATGTGATAAACAGCCACGCCCACCCCCAAAATAGGCAAGGATACCTGTCGCGCCCCTCACGCCCACTCCAGCCGCGCCCGCGCCCGCGCCGTCGCGCCCGCGCCGCCGTCGCGCCCGCCCGAGCCGTCGCGCCCGAGCCCGCGCCCGCGGCCGCCGAGCCGTCGCGCCCGCGCCCCGCACCCGTCCACTTCCCATTCGCTGGCAGTCACTTACCATCCGTTGCGACGACTTACCTGCGATTCGGCGGTCGCGAAATGTGGCAAAATAGACAAATTTTGCGTACAACGAATGGTAAGTCGTCGCAATGAATGGTA
>DATNFM010000212.1:0-2330 GCA_035606435.1 Streptosporangiaceae bacterium
CCCAACCTGCTCGGGTTCGTCGGCCAGATCACGGCCGAGAATCTGAAGGACCCATCGTTCCACGAGAAGCTGCCGATGCTCGGCACGGCCGGCCAGGCGGGCATCGAGAAGGCCTACGACCGGTACCTGCGCGGCCAGGACGGCCAGATCCAGGAGACGGTCGACCCGGCCGGCGCGCCGGTCGGACAGGCCTTCCTCACCCAGGCGCCGGTCGCGGGCGACAACCTGCGCCTGACGATTGACGCTCACCTCCAGAAGGAGGCACAGTACGCCGTCGGCCAGGGCATCCTGATCGCGCACGCGAACGGCGAGCCGGCGGACTTCGGCGCCGTCGTCGCCATGAACCCGGACAACGGGGCGATCTACGCGATGGCGTCGAGCCCCACATACAGCCCGATGGTGCACGTGCCCCCGTACCACGGCTCCAAAGCGGTCTTCAAGAGCAAGCTGACACCAGCCTACGACAAGGCGTTCCAGGGCACCTATCCGGCCGGCTCGACGTTCAAGCCGATGACCGCAACCGCCGCCTACGAGGCCGGCATCCTGAAGCCGGGCGAGATTCTCGATTGTCCCGGCCAGTACATCTCCAAGCACGACATCGCCAGGCAGAAGACGATCTTCCACGACTGGACCCCGCTCTCGATGGGGCCGATGGGCCTCCCCCAGGCGCTCACGGTCTCATGCGACACGTTCTTCTACCAGCTCGGCGACCAGTTCTACGGCAAGACGGGGAACGGCCAGGAGTTCCAGGGCTGGCTCCGCAAGCTCGGCTACGGCTCGGCGCCGCCGCTGGACGCCGGCGGGGCCCAGGCGGGCGTTGTGCCCGATTCGAAGTGGAAGGCGAGCCAGACCTGGCTCGGCACCCCTGCTCAGCAGGCGATCGAGCAGCTCTGGCTGCCCGGCGACGACATCAACATGTCGATCGGCCAGGGCAACCTGCTCGTCTCGCCGCTGCAGCAGGCGGTCGCCTACAGCGCCCTCGAGAACGGCGGAAAGGTGGTTTCTCCGCACGTCGGCGAGGCGCTGCTCGAGCCCGGGTCGACGACGCAGACCATCCCGGGCGGGCGCATCAGCCCCAGGCCGGTGCGAAACCTGCACCTGCCGGCGGAGCTCGTGAGCGAGATCAGGCAGGGCCTCTACGGCGCGACCCACGCCGGCGACGGCACCTCGACGGCCATCTTCGGCGGCTTCCACCCGACGGTGTACGGCAAGACCGGCACCGCCGAGGTGCCGACCACCACCTGCCCGAACTGCGCCGACGCATGGTGGGCCGGATGGGCCTCGCAGGGCGGCAAGTCGCTCGTCGTCGTCGCGTTCATCCACAACGGCGGCCACGGCGGCGTCTCGGCCGCACCGGTGGCCGCGAGCGTGTTCCAGTCGTTCTTCGCTCCGCGCCAGCACTACACCTTCACCGCCGGGCAGGATCAGTCGCGATGACCCACTACGTGCGCCACCTCGACTACCTGATGCTCGCGACCGCGCTCTCGATCTCGGCGTTCGGCCTGTGGATCATGCAGTCGGCGACGAAGAACTACGCCGGCAACCTCTACGGCCACCAGCTCATGTATGTCGCCGCCGGCACCGTCGGCATGCTGGCGGTTGCGGCTGTTCCGCCGGTGCTGATGCGGCGGGTGCGCTGGCCGCTCTACGCGTTCGTCCTCCTCAGCACCGCGGCCGTGCTTGCGGTCGGGACGTCGATCGGCGGCGGCCGCCGCTGGATCAATCTGGGCGCCTTCCAGTTCCAGCCGTCCGAGTTCGCGAAGCTGCTCCTGATCGTCGGCCTGGCGGCGGTGCTGGCCTCCCGCCGCGGTGTCAGCAGCCCCGCCCGCCTGACGCTGCTCGCCATCTGCTACGTCGGGCTGCCGGCCCTGCTCGTGTTCAAGGAGCCGGACTTCGGGACGATGCTCGTCTTCCTGGCGATCATGCTCGGCATGCTGTTCGTCTACGGCATCCCCTGGCAGCACTTCGTGTGGATGCTCCTGGCCGTGTGCGTGATCGGCGCGCTGATCTTCTCGGTCCTCCCGGGAATGGGCATCACGGTCGTCCAGGAGTACCAGGTAACCCGGCTGACGTCGTTCCTGCACCCCAACCCGAACGACGTCCAGTCGGGCGGGTTCCAGCTGCGCCAGTCGGTGATCGCGGTGTCGCACGGCGGCCTCGGCGGCACGAACAACGACGCGTCCGTGCCCGGCCAGCAGCTGGGCGCCACCCAGACGTCGCTCGGCTTCCTGCCCGAGGCGCCCACCGACTTCGTCTTCGCGGTCGTCGGCGAGGAGCGCGGGTTCGTCGGGGCGGCCTGGTTGATCTGCCTGTACGCCCTGCTGCTCTGG
>DATNFM010000213.1:0-3610 GCA_035606435.1 Streptosporangiaceae bacterium
GCGGACAAGCTCCGGTTCGGTGCGCAGCCGCCCGCCGAACATGGCGCCGGCCACCCGTTCCAGACGTTCCGGATGATAGCTGCGCGGCTGGATGAAGTGCCAGAGAGCTTTCGGGCTGCCCGGCATGGCGAAACCGCCGAAGGATGTCGACGCCAGCACCAGCCGGCGAACCCGGCGAGGGTACGAGAACGCCATCTGCTGGGCGACCGCGCCACCGAATGAAGCGCCGAGCACATGGGCGGACTCTATGCCGAGTTCGTCGAGTACCGCGGTGCCGAAGCGGGCCAGCGCCCGCATAGTCAGCGGGAAGGTCGGCATCTGCGACCGGCCGATGCCCGGCGGGTCGAAGGCGATAGTGCGGAACCCCCGCAGATGGGGAAGCAGTTGTTCCCACAAGCCCACCTCGCCCCAGATGCCGGAGAAGAGCAGCAGCGGCTCGCCTTCTCCGCGGATCTGAGCATGGATCCGCAGCCCCCTGATGCGTAGCTGCTCGTCCTTGACCGGCGCGACCGACGTGCCTGCTGTCATCAGAACCCCTCCCAGGGGCTAGACGCGAGGGCTGAGCCGACCAGCCTGCTTGCACCGGGTATGCGCTCAGCCAACAGCGCAACCCTACCGCACAGTAACAATAATACCGAACGGTCGGTCGGTACTCGTGTTGTGCGTACTACGCGTGATGCGAATGAGACGGACCTGCGGCCATGGGCCTAGTGTCTGGGCCAGACATTAGGGACCTTTGGCCATTACCCCTCGTCGGCTAGTCGTTAGCGTGCCGTGTATAGACAGTCTCAGAATTCCTGGCCAGCCGGAACAGTCGAGAAAGTAGGGGCTCTCTACCAACTTGCTTGGAGGCGAGCCCGACGTACACATTCGCCCAGCCGCTCAGCCGAGCCCTCAGCATCGCCGGCGGGTCCTCTGCCGTTGTGTGCCAGGACAGTCGCCGTACCTATGCCGAGCTTGGCTCGCGATGCCGCCGGCTGGCCGGCGCGATGCGCAAGCTCGGCGTGGCACCGCATGACCGCGTCGGGGTCATCGCGCTCAACTCTGACCGTTACCTCGAGCTCTACCTGGGGCTCCCGGCTGCGGGTTACGTGCTGGTCCCGGTCAACTCGCGGCTGGCTCCCGCGGAGATGCGCGCCATCTTGGAGGACGCCGGGGTCAGCGTGCTGTTCGCCGACGGTGACTATCCAGGTGCCGCGGGAGTCGGGCACGTATTGACGATGCCGAATGACTACGAGGACCTGATCGCCGCGGCCGACGAGGTGCTCCTGGGGGACGGGGTAACCGAGGACGATCTGGCCGCCCTGTTTTATACCTCCGGTACCACGGGGGCGGCGAAGGGCGTGATGCACACTCACCGGAGCCTGGTCTCCAGTGCGCTGCATTTCATGGCCACCTGGCCCTTTGACCGGCAGACGCGGTGGCTCGTGGCCTCCCCGATGTTCCATACCGGCGGAATACTCACCACGCTGGCCACCGTCTGGGTCGGCGGCACCCACGTCATCATGCCCAGGTTCGACCCCGACCTGGCGATCGACCTCATCGAGCGCGAGGAGGTCACGCACACGCTCCTGGTCCCCACCATGCTCGCCGCAGCCGCCGGCGCTCAGCTTGCCCGGCCGCGGAACGTCAGCTCATTGCGGTACCTGAGCCACGGCGCCTCGCCCATTTCCGCCGAGACGCTCAGGCGGACCCAGCAGGCCTTCCCCGGTGCCGAGCTGCTGCACCTGTACGGCACCACCGAGACCACTCCGATCACCACGCTGCTGCCGCATGAGGAGCGCATTCTCGACACCCCGCTCATCCGCTCGTGCGGCCAGCCCGCCGTGGGCGTCGAGATACGGGTCCTCGACAAATCCCAGGCTGACGTGCCGCCGGGCACGGTCGGCGAAATCGCCGTGCGCGGCCCCAGCGTCATGGTCGGCTACTGGCGGAAGCCGGAGTCGACGGCCGAGGTCATGCGCGGTGATTGGTACCTGACCGGCGACCTGGGGTACCGGGACGAAGACTCCTACATCTACCTGGTCGACCGGGTCAAGGACATGATCGTCAGCGGAGGCGAGAACATCTATTCGACCGAGGTGGAAGACGCACTCGCCACCCATCGCGCGGTCGAGGAGGTCGCCGTCTTCGGCGTTCCCGACCCGCGCTGGGGGGAGACCGTCTACGCGGTCGTGTTCGGCCGGATACAGGTGGCACCGGACGAGCTGGTCGCGCACTGCCGCGAGCGGATCGCCGGATTCAAGGTACCCAGGTGCATCGAGTTGCGCACCGAGCCGCTGCCCAAGTCGGCGGCGGGCAAGATCCTCAAGCGCGACCTGCGCGAACCGCACTGGGCAGGTCAGCACACGCAAGTCTCAGGAGGCTAACCATGCGCAGCACGATGATGGACTTTCCGCTCACCGTCAGGCGCATCTTCGAGCACGGCCGGACCACCTACGCCGACAGCGAAGTCGTCACCAACGAGGCCGATGGGGTGCGCCGGATCGAGTTCGGGGCCCTGGCCGACCGGGTGGATCAGCTGGCGGCCGGCCTGCGCCGCCTGGGCGTCGAGCCTGGCGACCGAGTCGCCACCTTCGCCTGGAACACCCAGGAGCACCAGGAGGCGTACTTCGCCATTCCCGGCATGGGCGCGGTGATGCACACCCTTAACATCCGGCTCTCGGCGGAGCAGATCCGCTACATCATCGGCCACGCCGAGGACTCCGTGATACTCGCCGACGCCAGCCTGGCGCCAGCCCTCGCACCGGTCCTGGCCGCCGGCGGGGACGAGCTCAAGACGCTCCGCCATCTCATCGTGTACGGCGAGGGTGACCGCTCCGGACTGCCCGGGCACATCGACTACGAGGAACTGCTCGCCGCGGAGCGGCCCGGGTACCCGTGGCCAGAGATTGAGGAGCACGCAGCCGCCGCGATGTGCTACACCAGCGGGACCACCGGCTGGCCGAAGGGCGTCGTGTACAGCCACCGCTCGACGTTCCTGCACTCGCTGGGCGTGTCCTCAGGCGAGGCCCTCGGGCTCAGCCAGTACGACCGCCTGCTGCCGGTCGTGCCCATGTTCCACGGCAACGCCTGGGGGATGCCGTACGCCGCCTGGCTGGTCGGGGCTGACCTGCTGTTGCCCAACCGGTTCACGCAGGCCGAGCGGCTGGCCCGGTTCATCGCGGCGGAGCGGGCCACCCTGGCCACAGCCGTTCCGACCGTGTGGTACGACGTTCTCGGCCTGGACCCGGCGAGCGTCGATCTCTCATCGCTGCGCCTCATCATGGCTGGCGGGGCGGCCGTCCCGCGCAGCCTGATCGAGGCCTACGAGCAGCGGTTCGGCGTTCGTGTCGTCCAGGGGTGGGGCCTGACCGAGACCAGCCCGGTCGCGTCCTTGTCCTTCGCGCCCAAGAATGTCCCGGCGGACCGCGCGATGGATTACCGGGCCACCGCGGGGCGCCCCCTCGGCGGCGTGGAAGCCCGGGTCGCGGACGAGGAGGGCAAGGTGCTGCCCCGCGACGGGCACTCCACTGGCGAGATCGAGGTGCGCGGGCCATGGGTGGCGGCCGCCTACTACCGGGATCCGGCGCCGGAGAAGTTCCGCGATGGCTGGCTGCGCACCGGCGAC
>DATNFM010000214.1:0-33919 GCA_035606435.1 Streptosporangiaceae bacterium
GGCTGTTCACGGTGGGGACGCTGACGCCTGTCAGGCGTTGCCTCTAGAGACCGACATGAACGACGCGGTGATTGACCGCATCAGCATCAAGCACGCCTACCAGCAGGTCGCCGATGCGATCGCGGCGCGGATCGAAGCAGGCCGATACACGATCAAACTGCCCGCCGAACGAGACCTGGCCGATGAGTTCGGCGTCTCATACATCACCGTCCGCCACGCGACTGCGATCCTCCGCGAACGCGGCCTGATCGTCAGCATCCACGGTCGCAGGACCTTCGTAGCATCCGCCCTAGTCGACCAAGCTTGATCATCCTGCCACGCGGCCCCAAGGTGGCCCTACGTTGGCCCTAGGACGCCCGTGGCAACCCGGAGCAGTGCAGGTAAGTCCGTTAGGGCCACCTAGATGCCGCCGCAGGTCATCCGGGCTTGATCGCTACCTGGAGAGACAACTCGACACCCTGACACGGAAGAGGTCACTGGTTCAATCCCAGTACCGCCCACGATGTTCTCGCAGGTCAGAAGCCAGTTCCTAATTTCTGGGACTGGCCTTCTTGATATCTGTCCGTGGTACGTCCGTGGAGTTGGCCGTCATGTCGCGACATCAGGCTGCGAGCTTCATCAGAAAAATACGGCTGCCAGCATGGAACGCGATCGCGCAGTTCGGCCGGGGCACAGACGCCTGACGGTGGCGGATGTCAGCCGACTGCGACTCGATGATGCTGAGTTTGCCTTCTTGTCAGCTTGCTCCACGGCTCGGCCGAGCCAGCGCCTAGCAGATGAGGCCATTCACCTGGCGTCGGCATTTTCAGCGCGCGGGCTACCGGCACGTGATCGGTACCCTGTGGCCGATTTACGACCGAGTCGCCCGCAGCATCGCGGACGATCTGTACGCGGCCATCGCCAGGTCAGGTACGGCGATGACTGCCAGCGCACTGCACTCGGTCACCCGAGACCTGCGCGACCGGCGAACTGACGCACCATCACTGTGGGCCTCCCACATCCACAGTGGGGCGTATACAGCCTTGCGAGGCTATATCAGGACAGATGATGGCGGTCGCCGGGGTTGTCGAGTCCGTGTATGAGTTGCGCGCGGCTCAGCGGCATTCGCCGCAACGCAGAGTGCCGCCCGGCGGATATAACCACCACCTCAAAGGACTAAGCGAGTTGTCCGAGGTCGAGTACGGCCTCGTGACCGTCGGCGAAGCTGACGATCATGCGAACTTTCCCGCCAATGGCCTGAAGGTAGGAGTTGAGCGTCGACAGGAGCAGGTCATGGGGCTGTTCCATGCGGCTGATGGCCGCTTGGGTGACGCCCATCCGGCGAGCAAGCTCCACCTGCGTTAGCTCGGCAGCTTGCCGGAGTGCTGCCAGTCCCATGGCGTAGGTACGGTCTGCCTCGGCCATGTCCGCGCGAACCTGAGCGACTTCATCGGCGATGTCGGGGCGCTGGGCGAGCTGGCTGATGCGGTCGTTGCCGCGGATGAAGTTAACTTCCTCAGTCATCGGTAATTCCTTTCTGGCGCAGCCACGCATCCACTAGCGCCTCTCCGCGTGCCACCGCACTCGCGTAGAACACGTCCCCGATCGCCTTCTTATCGAATCCGACCAAGGCGATCACCACTTCTTCGTTGCTGGGAAACCAGCAGATGATCCGCACAGCGACCGCTGGATCAAAAGGATGGGCGACTCGCCACAGCTCGTGCCGACGTGCCTGGCGAACCCGTTTGAAGGTGGCGGTCTCATCTTCCGGCCTGGCGGAAAGATCGTTGAGTTCCTGCAGCAGCGCGACCGCGACCGCAAGAAGCCGCCCGCCCTGCTCCTCCGCATGAGTGAGCCAGCGGTCGAACTCGGTCGGTCCAGTCGACGATCACCTTACCTAGTATGAGTTCCAATTTATACAACGTCAAGTTTATATCACGCTGGACCCGGGTTCTCTCGCCTCGCTGGGTCCGGCGCGAGCCTGCGCGGCTATCTACGGAAACCTTCGCCCTCAGCCACGTTAAATACACATTTCTTCGGGGCGGCGAAGGAAAACGTGAATACGACAATCGTCTTCGCTTCAGACGTACCGGCTGACGCCAACGGCCGCACGGGGACTGCGCAGGAGATCGCCTAGGGCAACGACACGGTCCTGAACCAGACCCAGGCCTACGGCATCTGGCAGTACCCGCTCAACCGCCTGACACGAGTCGAGCCATTTGTCCATCGATCGCGCGAGGGCAATGGATTGGCGCCCGACAGTACGCCACGCACGTAAATTCGGGTCTGTGCCCTTCCATGACCTAGGAGCGCTCGTCGGGAGGTATCACGTAGCTTCCCAGACCTCGGTGGGTTCGCACTAGGCCTTCGTCCCTGAGAGCCCTGATCGCCTTCTGAGCCGTCTGGTCGGCTATCCCGTACTCCTGCATAAGCGCGTTGATCGACGGCAACTTGCCGCGCGGCGGGATCTGCCCGCTGTTAATCATCTCCCGAAGGAAGTCGGTCAACTGTATCCATACCGGAGAATCGGAGCGAAACTCATGCGGCATGCCGAGCAGACTACTTAGGACGCGTGTAGTTTATACAAGCATGGAGTAGTGTACTAACGTCTACTTAAGTAAGCCGCGCCGCAGGTGAAGGAAGTCTCATGACAGCATCACTACAGCCAGCGCCAACACTAGCCGCGCATCGGAACCCGGACAGTCCCGCCGACCAGGCACTCGCCAAGATCATCGACATGCTGCTCAAGGACGGATTCGGGTTCACCATCCCGGCCTGGGACGGCGACGCCTACCTCAAAATCAACAACGCCCTCCACGCGATCACCGATCTCACCATCACCAGCCATGGCAACCTCACCTGGGAATACCGCTCGATCCGGTGCCCCCATCTGCATCCGTCCCGGCTCGTCGGCATGGCCATCGAAATCCTCGACCCGGACCACACCCGGCGAGAACCGAGCCTTGGCACGAACGACGGCTATCCTCTCGTCGAGATCATTCGCTACGCCCTGTACCGCTATGGACTCACCGCCAACATCTCCGAAACCGGCGCAGACACCGGCCCCATCCTCACCGCCACCAATCCGAACCAACTCCACCGGGGCGCCGTCGAGATCTCCGACGACGGCGAACTCGAATGGCACGCACGCGCACCTCACCATCACGACGGCGGAATCCCTCTCCCCGACATCGCCATCACCATCTCCCGCGCGCTCACCCAAGCCCAGCATCCGGCCAATCACAGAGCATCGCGGGCGGCGGGATAGGGACTGGCCGTTGGCGGCTCGGCTCCGGTTTCGTGCGGCACGGCGCCGAAAGTCGTCTCCCACTGGTCTCGTTGCGCGCAGTCAGTTCCGATGGAAGTGGGACAGCCAGTCACCGGCGATGGCCCTCGTGCGTCACGGCCTTGGATAGCTTTGCTGGGTGGCTCAGATCCCGGTGACGGTTGAGGCTGAACTGACGCGGTTGCGGGCAGAGAACGCGCGGTTGCTGCGGCTACTGAAATTGACCCCGCAGCAGGCTCGTCCTCCGGGTCCGGCGCAGGCTGCCTATTTCGAGGCACCGCCAGGATCAGTGGATGACAGGTCTCCGCCGGAGGCGAAGGTCGCGTTCTATTCGGCACTCTTCGCTTCACGGACCGATGTGTACGCGACCAGGTTCGAAAACTCGCGCACCGGCAATAGCGGCTGGGTTCCGGCGGTGCGCGGCGGGTGGCGGAAGGGCAGCAGGCACGAGGACCGCGACTACCTGCCGCTCACGCCTGCGGTACTCGCCGCGCATCTGAAAGGCGAGGTGCACATCGGGCTCTACCCACTGCTGGACGGAGACACCTGCTGGTGGCTGGCCGCCGACTTCGACGGACCAGACGCGATGTTCGACGCCCTGATGTACGTCAAGGCAGGCCGCGCCATTCAGGTGCCGGTTGGCCTTGAGGTATCGAGATCGGGTGTCGGGGCGCACGCGTGGGTCTTCTTCACCTCACCGGTTCCGGCCGAATCTGCTCGTCGGCTGGGCGCCGGGTTGCTGCGGGAAGCAATGGCGCTGCGTGGCCGGATGACGCTGGCCAGCTATGACCGGCTGTTCCCGTCCCAGGACCTGCTTCCGGCCGGAGGCGTGGGGAACCTGATAGCCGCGCCGCTGTTCCGGCCCGCAAGGCTGAACGGGGCGACGATGTACCTGGATATGGAGACCCTGGAGCCGCACAAGGACCAGTGGGCTTTTCTGTCCACGCTGGGCCGGATGTCTCCGCAGGAAGTCAGGCGCGCCGCTGACCGGGCCGGAAAAGTCGCTGTCGCGGGCGAGGTAGTCAGTCTCGTCACACCCTCGTCAACCGCGACAAGGCCACACTCTCCGGCGGTCATCGATGCCCGGCTGGGGGCCGGTGTCCGGATTGATCAGGCTCAACTGACTCCCGGACTGGCCGCCACCTTGCGCCATGCGGCATCCATGCATAATCCGTTGTTCTATGAACGGCAGCGAATGCGCGTCTCCACCTACAGCATCCCGCGTTTCATCCGCGCCTACGACGAGACCTTGGACGGCGGCCTGATCCTGCCACGCGGCATGCTCGACCGCATCGCCGGCCTAGCCGCGCAAGCAGGCAGTCGCCTGGCCATCACCGACGAGCGCGCACCCGGCAAGACGCAGCAGTTCGCTTTCACTGCCACATTGACCCAGCCGCAGCGCGCCGCCGTCACCGAACTGGCGTCGCACGATCTCGGTGTACTCGTCGCGCCGCCGGGCGCAGGCAAGACCGTTATCGCGTGCGCAGTCATCGCGGCGCACCAAACGTCCACGCTTGTGCTAGTCGACCGCAAGGCCCTAGCCGATCAGTGGAGGGCCCGGCTCGCCCAGTTCCTAGCTGTCAAGGCCGGGCAGATGGGCGGCGGCCGGGCAAAACTGCGCGGCACCGTCGACATCGTCACCCTGCAGACGCTGGCCCGTCACGACGACATCGCCGCCCTCACGTCCAGTTACGGCCTGGTGATCGCCGACGAGTGCCACCACGTCCCGGCCGCCGCCTTCGAACATGCCGTCCGGCAAATCCCTGCCCGGCGCTGGCTCGGCCTGACCGCCACCCCGTACCGGCGGGACAAACTCGACGACCTCATCTCCATGCAACTCGGCCCGGTCCGTCACACCATTACTAGCCCGCGCGTACCCACCGGCGACTCCCCTACGCTGCCCGGCACTAGCCCTGGCGGAGCCCCAGTCCCGGTGCTGTACCTGCACAGGACCGGATACCGCTATGGCGGAGAAGCAAGCCCGACTCAGCCCGGCGGCATCAACCTCATTTACAAGGACATGATGGCCAGCGAACAGCGGACCCGCCAGGTCACCGCCGACGTGCAAGCGGCCCTGTCCCTGGGCAGGAACTGCCTCGTCCTCACCAACTGGACGACGCACCTGGATGCGTTGGCCAACTCGTTGCGCGCTCTCGGCCATGACCCCGTCATCTTGCGCGGCGGCATGAGCGTCAAGGACCGCGCCGCCGCCCTTACCCGGCTCCAGTCCCGACCCGATGGCCCGCCCCTCCTAGCCGTCGCAACCGGCCCCTACGCGGGCGAAGGATTCGACTGCCCAGCCCTGGACACTCTTTTCCTCGCCGCACCCATCGCCCAAAAAGGTCGCCTTGTCCAGTACGCCGGCCGCATCCTGCGTCCATACGAGGGGAAGGCAACGGCCGAGGTCCACGACTACCACGACGAACTCACCCCCGTCCTGGCCTCGTCACTCGCCAAGCGCGCGCCCGGATATACGAGCCTCGGATTTCCCGATCCCCGCAAGCTCCCCTGCACCCCAAGCGCGGACACCGCGTGAACCCCTCCTGGTGCGGGCACAGGTAGGTATCTGCGGCGTCACCGAACTGGAGATGCTGTACTCCGCAAGGAACATCCAGGAACGAGCTCGGATGAAGGAGCAACTCGAAGCGTCCCTGGACCTGATCGGCACCCCCGAAGACATCTGGGAGCAGGCTGCCGAGATCCAGGAGGCCCTGACCGAACAGGCCCAGGACCGGTCAGCCTCGATCCCCGACCTCATCGTCGCGGCGACCGCTGGCGCTCGCGGTCTAGAGATCATGCACTACGACCGAGACTTCGATACGATCGCCCGCCTTCGGGCCCTTCAGCCTGGATGCGCTTACCGCGTCCGATTATGAATTCAAAGTTGTCATCAAGATCCAGCACGCTGGCACGGTCAAGCATGGCATGGAGCGTTTGCTGGTCGGCCCCGCCATGTCGCGTCAGCATGAGATGTGGCTCGGGCCCGATCACCGACTCGTGCGATCATCGCGATCCCGCCTTTGAGAGCCCAGCTGCCAGTTGGCGCTTCGGCTTCAATGCGCGCGAGCAGTCGCTGGATCGCGACTTCCTTACGCAGGCGATCGAGCGGCAGCCTCGTGGACCTGCTGCGAGCAAGCAACCGTTGCTCAAGGGCCGCGCGCATCGCCGCCGGGCTCACATAGGCGCGCTGGTTCATGCGGATTTCCGGACGGTCGGCAATCGCAGGCCTAGATCCCGGGCAATACGTGCGCGGTCTTCCCGGCAGCTGATGGCGTCGGCAAGCCGTCTCCGCGTACTAAGTCCTTGCTCAAGGGACTCACGTACGGCATCGCGCAGAAGCGACCGGTCGCTGCTGCGGGAGACATCGATGAGAGTGCGCTCCACAGTCGTCACGGGAACGTCGTCCCACAAGCGCCGCTCATCCGGTTCCAGCTTCTCGTGGTGGATCCGCACACCGTCACGTCGCCCTCGGAAGGAAGATGGAACCGTAAGGTGAATCACAGGAGGCATCGCCGATGCAAGCCTGTAGACCGCCAGCGCGCTCTCGTGGCTGATAGCGCTGTCGGGACCAGCCCACAAGGTTGCAGCGATCATGTCCCCATGCGGATGAAGCGGGTAGTCAATCAGTCGGTACACGCCATGGCTGACACGCTCCAACGCCTCTGAGGCCACGTAGTAGGACAACTGGCGATAGCTGATCCCTGCTTGGGATGCCTCGGCCGTCGTGAAGAAGCCACCGTGCCTAGCGGCGAGCTCATAAAAGATCCGCGAGGTAGGAGCGGTCGGTGCTTGCATGAAACTTACACTAGTCGTAAGTTTGATCACCTACAACCCGATGTCTTCTGGGCGTCTAACTTACCAAGAACGTAAGTTTGAT
Source organism: Streptosporangiaceae bacterium (assembly GCA_035606435.1). GTDB lineage: Bacteria > Actinomycetota > Actinomycetes > Streptosporangiales > Streptosporangiaceae > Chersky-822. The sequence continues at coordinate 7,143 of DATNFM010000214.1, forward strand.
CTATCGCCGAGGCCCTGATGCGAGCTTCCTGAACCTGACAGACTCCGTAGTCTCACGAGCACTCCGGACGGGCTACCAGCACGCAGGCGGTGACCGCGATGAACACGAGCACGGTGAGCGCGTAATAGTTGCCGGCGATCAGTTCCAGCCCGCGCCAGGTGAACTCGATTGTTGTCGGGTGGTTGCCGCGGTTCGGCGCGAGCCACAGCAGCCCGCGGGGCCGCAGTTGGGCCGCGGCGTCGTAGCCGCCCCGGTTGCCGATAGGCAGGGGCCACCAGCCGAACAAGCCCACCACCAGCGCGGCGCCGAGGATCCGGTAGCCCAGGCGCCGGGGTCCGTACGCGGCCAGGACCAGTGCCGGTATCACGTACACGTAGTGGTGCGACCAGGAGACCGGGGACACCAGCAGGCCGGTAGCGGCGCACGCGACGAGGCCGAGTAGCTCGTGGCCGCGCCGGCTCGCCAGTATCGCGGTGGCGAGCCCGGAGATGATGACGACGACCGCCGCGACCAGCCAGTACGCATGCGCGTCGGGCCCGGCGTGGGTAAGGCGCAGGATGACGCCGTCAAGGGACTGGTTGTCCAGGTGGAACTGCGCGCTGTCCCCGAAGATCTTCTTGCCCCAGAAGACGGCGGAGGCGTGGGGCAGCAGCGCGAATCCGAGCCCTGCCGTGACCGCGAAGGTCAGCGCGCCGACCGCCGCGGCCCTGACCCGCCCCGTGAACAGCAGGTACGGAATGAAGATCAACGGCGTGAGCTTGATCCCGGCCGCCAGCCCGATTCCGATGCCCTTGCCCCCGAAGCGGTCCGGCAGCGCGAGGTCACCGACCACCAGGGCCAGCAGCACGAGATTGATCTGCCCGAAGAACAGCGTCATCGCGACCGGTTCGAGCCACAGGCCCACCGCGGCGATCGCGAATGCCCCCGCCGCCCTGTCCAGGCCGGCGGGCCGCCCGGCGAGTCCCAGGGAAAGGTACGCCACCACCGGCAACAGCCCGATCGTGAGTGCCGTCAGCCCGGCCTGCCAGACCGCGAACGACGCACCGCTTCCCGCAGCGAACGCGAGCGCGGCGAACGGCGTGTAGATGAACGGCAGCCTCGCCGCCCCGAACCTCAGCGCGTAGAGCATCGCCGGCTGGTGACGCACGGCGATGCCGCCATCCCGGTAGACGGCCGTGTCGATCTGCGCCCAGTAATACCGCGGAGAACCGTGCCCGAGCAGGACGTAACCGGCCACGGCCACCAGGAACAGCGCCACCGCAGCCAGGAGCCAGGCGACTGGCCGTACCCCAGTCACCGCTCGGTCTCTTCGGCCTTGAACCGGCCTAGTCATGTTGGTTGACCATGATGTCAAACCGGGGCCGGTCCGATCGGGGCAGCAGCGTTCGTAGCAGGGATGAAAGGCTGCGGAAAGCGGCGGCCAGACGACAGGAGACGATCCCGATGACCGATGTCGGCGAGGTGATCACCCGGGTCCACCAGCAGGAGTGGGCCCGCGTGGTCGCGACCCTGGCCAGGCGCGTCGGCGATCTCGACGTCGCCGAGGAGATGGCCGCCGAGGCGTTCGCGGCCGCCGTCGAGCGCTGGCCGGCTGACGGCGTTCCTCCGAACCCCGGCGCGTGGCTCACCACCACCGCCCACCGCAAGGCCATTGACCGGCTCCGGCGCGAGGCCAGGCGAACCGAGAAGCACAAGGAGGCGCTGATGCTGTCCGATACCCCTGAAAGGCTAGGCGCCATCGACGATGACCGGCTCCGCCTCGTCTTCACCTGCTGCCACCCCGCTCTCGCCATGGAAGCGCGGGTCGCGCTGACCCTGCGGATGGTCGGCGGGCTGACCGTGGCTGAGATCGCGCGCGCGTTCCTGGTCCAGGAGACCGCGATCGCCCGGCGGATCACCCGTGCGAAGGCGAAGATCAAAGCGGCCAGGATGCCTTATCGCGTGCCGTCACGTGAGGATCTCCCGGCCCGGGTCACCGGGGTGCTGGCCGTCCTCTACCTGATCTTCAACGAGGGCTACCTGACCTCGGATCCCGAGAAGGAGGCGGTCCGCGGCGACCTGACCGCCGAGGCGATCCGGCTGACCCGGCTGGTCCGGGTCCTGATGCCGGAGGATGGCGAGGTCGCCGGACTCCTGGCGCTGATGATCCTGACCGAGGCCCGCCGGCCAGCGCGGGTCTCGGCGAGCGGCGAGCTCGTCACCCTGGACGAGCAGGACCGCGGCGCCTGGGATCGCGAACTGATCGCCGAGGGCCACGCCCTGGTCCGCGCGCGCCTCGCCTCCGGCCAGGCGCCGGGGCGTTACCAGGTCCTGGCCGCGATCAACGCCGTCCACACCGACACCAGCGAATTCCGCCACACCGACTGGTCGCAGGTCGTCGCTCTCTACGACCAGCTCGTCCGCCTCGACCCCTCGCCGATCGTGCGGCTCAACCGGGCGATCGGAATCGCCGAGCTCGACGGCCCGGAGGTCGCGCTGGCGGAGGTGAACGGCCTGCCGCTGGAGGGCTACCACGCCTACCACGCCACCCGCGCCGACCTGCTGCGCCGGCTAGGCCGCAGCGCGGAGTCGCGGGCGGAATACGACCGGGCCATCGGGCTGGCCGGCAATACGGCCGAGACCGCGTCCCTCATCCGCCGCCGCGACGAGCTGGCACAGTGACCGGCCTCAGGTTTGCGCGCAGCGAACTGCCGCAATGCTTTCTGCCTAATTAATGATCTTTTTCTAGGGAGAAAAATTTGCGCCGGTGCCTTCGGCCGTAGCGCGCAAGAAAGCTGTCGCGGAAACCCAGGGGCTGTCCGATATGCTGGACGGGCAAGGCGCAGATGGGGACGAGTACGGCCGCACGCAGTCGGGAGCGAACCGGGGATGGTGGAAGCCCGGGGAGGTGCGCGGCCAGAAGATCACCCCGGAGCCGCCGGAAGAAAGGATCGCGGCACGTATACCGCGAACCCGGTAGAACCGGCCGCAACCTAACTGAGCGGGCCGTCGTGCGCGGCCAAGGAGGGTGGTACCGCGGGGCCAAGGGCCTCGTCCCTCCGGAGGCCTAAATGTCGCGCTCGACGGAGGACCGATGTACCGCCCGCTCTCGCCGCAGGTCAGCTTGCCTGCCACCGATCATGCCGTCCTGGAATTCTGGCGGGACAACAAGATCTTCGCGCGCAGCCTCGAACAATCGCACGGCCGCCCCGAGTGGGTTTTCTACGAGGGCCCGCCCACCGCGAACGGCCTGCCCGGCGCGCACCACATCGAGGCCCGCGTCTTCAAGGACGTGTTCCCGCGGTTCAAGACCATGAAGGGTTTCCACGTCGCCCGCAAGGCCGGCTGGGACTGCCACGGCCTGCCGGTGGAACTCGCGGTCGAGAAGGAACTCGGCTTCAGCGGCAAGCAGGACATCGAGGCCTACGGCATCGCGGAGTTCAACGCCAAGTGCCGGGAGTCCGTCACCCGGCACACCGACGCGTTCTCGGAACTGACCGACCGCATGGGCTACTGGGTCGACCTGGACGACGCCTACTGGACCATGGACCGGGCCTACGTCGAGTCGGTCTGGTGGTCGCTGAAGAAGATCTTCGACCAGGGCCTGCTGGTCGAGGACTTCCGCGTGACCCCGTGGTGCCCCCGCTGCGAAACCGGTCTTTCCGACCATGAGCTCGCCCAGGGTTACGAAGAGGTGACCGACCCGTCGGTCTTCGTGCGCTTCCCGCTCACCTCGGGCCCGCTGGCCGGGCGGGCGTCGCTGCTCGTCTGGACGACGACCCCGTGGACGCTGGTGTCCAACCTGGCCGTGGCCGTGCACCCCGACGTCACCTATGTCGTCGCGACCAACGGCAGCGAGAAGCTGGTGGTGGCCGAATCACTGCTCGCCAAGGCACTGGGCGAAGGCTGGGCGCCGTCCGGTGAGAGCTACCTCGGCCGCGATCTCGAACGGTGGACCTACCAGCCGCCGTTCGACCTGGCGGCCGACGAGGCGCATTTCATCGTGCTCGCCCGGTACGTGACGACCGAGGACGGCTCTGGCCTGGTGCACCAGGCTCCGGCTTTCGGAGCGGACGACCTCGCGGTCGGCCGCGAGTACGGCCTTCCCATGGTCAACCCGGTGCGGTCGGACGGCACCTTCGATCCGAGCCTGGAGCTGGTCGGCGGCGTGTTCTTCAAGGACGCCGATCAGGTCCTGATCGAGGACCTGAAGCGGCGCGGTCTGCTGCTCAGGCAGGAGGCCTACGAGCACAGCTACCCGCACTGCTGGCGCTGCGACACGCCGTTGCTCTACACCGCGCAGCCATCGTGGTACGTGCGCACCACGTCGGTGCGCGAGGCCTTGCTGCGCGAGAACGAACGCACCAACTGGCAGCCAGCTACCGTCAAGCACGGCCGGTACGGCGACTGGCTGAACAACAACGTCGACTGGGCGCTGTCGCGCTCGCGGTACTGGGGCACGCCCCTGCCGATCTGGCGCTGTCCGTCCGGACACCTGACCTGTGCGGGTTCGCTCAGCGAACTCAGCGAGCTGGCCGGAACCGACCTGACCACCCTTGACCCGCACCGGCCGTACATCGATGACGTGACGTTCGCGTGCCGCGCGAGCGCGGCGGGGCGCCACTGCGGCGCGACGGCGCGCCGGGTGCCCGAGGTCATCGACGCCTGGTACGACTCGGGCGCGATGCCATTCGCTCAGTACGGCTACCCCCAGGCGAACACCGACCTGTTCGAGAGCCGGTATCCCGCGCAGTTCATCTCCGAGGCGATCGACCAGACCCGCGGCTGGTTCTACACGCTGATGGCGGTCGGGACGCTGATCTTCGACCGGTCCGCCTACGAGAATGTCGTGTGCCTCGGCCACATCATGGCCGAAGACGGCCGCAAGATGTCCAAGCACCTCGGCAACATCGTCGAGCCGATCCCCCTGATGGAGGAACACGGCGCGGACGCGGTCCGGTGGTTCATGGCCGCGGTCGGCTCCCCCTGGTCGGCCCGCCGGATCGGGCCTAACGCGCTGCAGGAAGTGGTCAGGAAGACCCTGCTGACGTACTGGAATACCGCCGCCTTCCTGTCGCTCTACGGACGCGCGGCGCGCTGGTCCCCGTCGGTCGCCGACCCTGCACCCGCCGAGCGCCCCGTGCTCGACCGGTGGGTGCTGTCCGAACTCCACGCGCTGGTCCGCGACGTGGACGCGGCGATGGAGCGGTTCGAGACGCACGAGGCCGGACGGCTGCTGTCGCAGTTCGTCAGCGACCTGTCTAACTGGTATGTCCGGCGCTGCCGCCGCCGGTTCTGGTGCGGCGACCCGGCCGCGCTCGCTACCTTGCACGAGGCCGTGACCACCGTGACGCTGCTGATGGCGCCGATCGTGCCGTTCGTCACCGAGCAGGTCTGGCAGGACCTGGTCGTGCCGGTCGTGCCCGGTGCGGCTGATTCCGTGCACCTGGCGACCTACCCGGTGGCCGACCAGAGCCAGATCGACGGCACCTTGTCGGCCCAGACGGCGCTGGTGCGGCGCCTGGTCGAACTGGGCCGGGCGGCGCGAGCCGATGCCGGCGTCAAGACCAGGCAGCCGCTGTCGGCGGCGCTGGCATCCGCTCCCGGCTTCGAGGACCTCCCGGCTGACCTGCTCGCCGAGATGGCGGCCGAACTCAACGTCGGCTCGGTCACCTCGGTCGCGGTCGCCTCCGGACAACTGGTGGACACCGTCGCCAAGGCGAACTTCCGCACGCTCGGCAAGAGGTTCGGCCCGATGGTGAAGGCTGTCGCCGCGGCCATCGCGGCGGCGGACGCGACCGGCCTGAAGGACTGCATCGACCGGTCTGGCTCGGCGTCGATCATGGTCGACGGAACCGTTGTCGCCCTGCACCCCGACGATGTGGTCATCACCGAAAAGCCGCTGGAGGGCTGGGCGGTCAGTCACGACGCCGGCCTTACCGTGGCGCTTGACCTGCACATCACGCCTGCGCTTGCCCGCAGCGGCCTGGCCAGGGAAGTGGTGCGCAAGATCCAGGACGCCCGCAAGTCGAGCGGCCTGGAGATCACCGACCGCATCGAACTTCGATACCAGGCCTCAGATCCCGAGTTGCTGACCGCGATGGCCGAGCACGGCGCGCTGATCGCCGATGAGGTGCTCGCCGCCGACTTTGCGGCCGGCCCCTCGCCGTGGCCTGACGCCGGGGAGTTCGCAGATGACTCACTCGGCCTGACGTTCTGGCTGCGCAGGCAGCCCGGCGCCGGGGGCGGCGGGCGGGCTTGTGACATGACGTGATGCGGACGTATCGTGCCGATATATCAACTCGATATATCGGGTCGACAGCTTGACCGACCCGGTCGACCCGGGAGCTGCGATGAGGCGAATCGACTACGACACCGAGCAGTACCGGGACTACGCGCGCGGCCGTGCTTTCACCGAACCGCAACTGCGGGCCTGGATCAGTGCCTTCGAAGCCGTACTGCCCGATCGGCGCCCGCTGGCCGGGCTGGACGTCGGGTCGGGCACCGGCAGGCTCACCCCCGCGCTCGCCGACGCGTTCGGGCCGGTGACCGGCGTCGAGCCGGCGGTCCGCATGCGCGAGGTAGCCCAAGCGCGATCCCGGCATCCCGATGTGCGGTACCTGGCCGGCTCCGCCGAGAACATGCCGGTGCCGTCCGCCAGCGCCGACTACGTCCTCATGTTCTTGTCCTGGCACCACGTCCAGGACAAGCCGCAGGCGGTCCGGGAACTGGCCAGGGTGCTCAGGCCCGCCGGTCGGCTGTTGCTGCGCGCGAATTTCAGCGATCACCATCCGAGGCCGTGGTGGCTGGAGCACTTTCCGCGCGGCCTGGAGGTGGACGCCTCGCTATTTCAGCCGCTGCATGAGGTGATCGAGATGTACACCTCGACCGGCTGGCGCGTGGCCAGCTTCAGCACGGTCACCCAGCCGTCCTCCGGTACCCGCGGTGACATGCTCGACCAGTTGCGCCTGCGCACCTTCTCATTCTGCGGACAGCTCACTCCAGATGAGCTCGACGCCGGCTTCCGTCGCCTCGAAAAGGTCGTCGCCGCAGATCCCGGAGCACCAGCGCCCGAACTCTCTGAGGCCCTGCTCACGCTAGAACGGCCCATGACATAGCAACGCGGCGTCACCCGCGCGCCCTGCCTTTCCGTTCGCGATCGGTGCGGTAGGCGCATTTTGTTCCGGACTCTTGCTTTGGCCGTCGCGCTGGGCCAGCATCACCTATCGGGGTGATTCGGCGCATCGCCGACTCGGGGAAGGGGTTCGGATGAGCGACAGACCATCGGCGCGGATGCGGGGCCGTATCGGCCCGCTCGGGCCAAGGCGCCTGCTGGCGCTAATTGGCAGCGGGTCCGCTGCCGTAGCATTCCTCGCGACCGCCGGGGCGGTGCAAGCCGCGCCATCGACAACGGCCCGGGCCAATCCCGGGCCAAGCGTGGCGCTGGTCGGCGCCACCGCCACGGTTCCGCCCGGCACTACCCGGCTGGGCCCGGAGCCTCGCGGCAGCGTCGTGCACCTCGACATCGTGCTGGCGCCGCGCGACCCGGCCGCGCTGACGAGGTACGCGACCCAGGTCTCCACGCCCGGATCGCCGCTGTACCACGACTACCTGCCCCGGGGGACCTTCCCCTCGGTCTTCGGCCCGACGCCGGCCGCGATCGCTACCGTGCGGTCGGCGCTGACCGGTCTCGGACTGCGTCCGGGCAAGATCAGCGCGAACCACCTCGCGATCCCGGTGACGGCGTCGGCCAGCCAGGTCGAGAGCGCGTTCCGCGTCCGGCTGAACCGGTACCGCCTGGCGGGCGGCCAGGTCGGCTACGCCAACCTGACCGCGCCGAGACTGCCAGCCAGCGCGGCGCCCTACGTCGAGTCGATCATCGGCCTCGATTCCCTGATCCGGATGCACCCGCTGCTCACCAAGCCAGGCAAGGCGACCGGGGGGCGGGCCCGGGCCAGAGGGAAGGCCCAGCCGCATGCCGCTACCGGCGGACCGCAGCCGTGCAATGAGGCGGTCAATGTGCAGAACAACATCATCGACGGCAGTGGCGGTGCCGCCTGGGTGCTCACCGCCGACCAACTGGCCTTCGACTACGAGTTCGGCGGCACGAAACCCACAAATTTGCCCTATCAGAAGGGTGACCTCGGCAAGGGCCAGACGGTCGGGATCATTGAGCTCGGCGAGTCTGACCTTAACTCCGACATCAGTCATTACCAGGGTTGCTACGGCACCAATGCGTCCGTGAACTACCTGAACATCGACGGTTTCAAGGCCAAAGGCGCTGGCGAGGGCGAGGCGGCGCTCGACATCGAGACCGTGGCCTCGCTGGCACCCGAAGCCAACATCGTCGTCTACCGAGGTCCGAGCAGCAGCACCGGCTGGTACGACACGTTCGGCACCGCCGCCGCCGCGGACACGGCGCGAGTCGAGTCGGTCTCCTACGGCCTGTGCGAGGCCGCCTTCGGCCAGTTGCTCGGCAAGAACCTGGCCGGAGCGCTGAACGTGATCTTCGAGCAGCAGGCGGTACAAGGGCAGACCGTCCTGGTCTCCTCTGGCGACACGGGCTCGGAGGGCTGCCTTCGAGTGGACACCTCGCAGCCCGGCCTGCTCAGCGCCGAGTTCCCAGGCAGCGACCCGTTCGTGCTCAGCGTCGGCGGCACCTCGATACTCAGCTCGGATCCGGTCGCGCGCAACGCGGAGGTGGTCTGGAACGACAGCCCCACCCAAGATGGCGCCGGCGGCGGCGGTGAGTCCGCGTTCTTCGGCGAACCGTCCTACCAGAAGGCCTTCGGCGTCTCCGATGGCAATACCCGCGGGGTGCCGGACGTGTCGGCCGACGCCGACCCCGAGTCCGGCTACCTGGTCTTCTGGAAGGGCGGCTGGATCCAGATAGGCGGCACCAGCGCGGCAGCGCCGTTGTGGGCGGCACTGATGGCGCTGACCGACGCGGAATGCCCGTCGTCGCCGGTCGGGTTTGTCAACCCCGCCATGTACTTCGCGGCTTCGCCCAAGGTCAAGGCCATCGTGGCCAATGACATCCAGAAGAACCCGGACTTCGGGTTCAACGACACCAACGACTACACCGGCAAGAGCGGAGAGTACCCCGTACTGGTTGGCTATGACCTGGCCACCGGTCTCGGCAGCCCGGTGGGCGGCGCGCTGGCAACCCAGCTCTGCAAGACGAGCACCCAGTCCGGCGGCTACCGGCTGGCCGCCGCTGACGGCCACGTGTACTCCTTCCACACGGCCAGCTACGGCTCGGTCAAGAATCCGAAATCGAAGGTTGTCGGCATCGCCGATGACCCGAAGACGAACGGCTACTGGGTGGTCACCGCCAAGGGCGCGGTATCGGCATTCCATGCGCCGTTCCACGGATCGGCCAAGAATCCCAGCTCGCCGATCGTCGGCATCGCCGCCGACAAGAACGGCACCGGTTACTGGCTGGTGACCGCCAAGGGCCACGTCTACGCCCTCGGCGCGCCCAGCCACGGCTCGGTTACCGGCAGCCTGGCCTCCCCCGTCGTCGGCATCGCGGCCGACCCGTTCAGCAGCGGGTACTGGGTGGTGACCGCTAAGGGGAAGGTCTACGCTTTCGCCGCTGGTAAATACAAGGGCAAGAGCCTGTCCAAGGTGACCGCCATCGCCGCCGACCCGGCCAAGCAGGCCTACTGGCTCGTGACGTCAAACGGCCACGTGTACGGCTTCAACGTCAACAGCCAGGGCTCGATGCCGGCCGGCAACCTGTTCGGCAACATCACCTCGATCGCCGGGGATCCGGCATCGGGCGGCGCCGGCGGCTACTGGCTCACCACATCCTTCGGGCTGGTCGCCGCCTTCAACGCGGAGATCCACGGCGCCCATCCGTTCCAGACCACGAAGAATCCGATAGTCGGCATCGCTAGCACGCACTGACAGATCCCGGTGCGCTCTGGCGCCAGCGTGAGGTGCTCGCGCCAGAGCGCATTTTCGGGCTAGGTGCTTCTGATCGGCTTTCTGACTAGATCGTAGGAATAGTTCGCGGCGTCGGCGAAAACCCCGTCGCGGGCGTAGGCGCCCAGCTTGGCCGCCAGGTCGGCATCGAACGCGTCGCTCTGGTCGCCGAGTACCGCAGCCGGCAGGAACGAGGTCGACCGCACCAGCCCTCCGAGTTCGGCCAGGGTCCAGTGGAGTTCGATGGCGAACTGGCGTTGCCCGACCACGTCAAATCCGGCCTCTGCCAGCACCTGGACGTCGGGCCGGAGCTTTTGCGGCAGCTCCCAGTTGACCGGAATCCGGCTCTGAGCGCCGAGCGCCGTCCGCCATTCGGCCAGGATCGCGTTGAAGGCGCGCTGCCAGTCGGCCTCGCCTGAAAACGGCTGGGATGACCAGCACACAGCAAGGTGCCCGCCCGGTTTCAGCCACTCCAGCACCCGGCCCGCGACCAGGTCGCGGTCGAGCCGATGGAATGCGTTACCGATAGTCGCCAGGTCGAACTGGTCCGGCTCAGCCTTCAGCGTCTCGGCACTCGACACGATGACCCTGATTCCGCCGGCATTTTCCGCAACGGCCTTAGCCTGGACTAGGCCGACCATGTCGGGCTCCTGGTCCACGGCCCAGACCTCACCGAACCACCGGCGCAGCGCGAAAGCCAGCTGCCCTGTCCCGCAGGCCAGGTCAAGCAGGCAGCCTTCCCCAGAAATCCCGGCCCGCCGCACCAGATCCTGGATCATCTCGTCCGGGTATCGCCGCCGGTACCGGTCGTAGTACTCGGCGCTCCCCCGGTACAGGTCCTTGGCGAATCGCGGTTTGTCATCCATTAGGCAAGTCTGGCCGACCGGGCCTTGCACCTGATGCGGGCATGCGGGGATGATCGGACAACTCTGGCCAGGGAGTTCTGGAGACCTAAGTCCTGGAGGCTTGATTGAGTGATGCTGTCTCTCCGCCTGGGGGACTGGACTGGTTGCCAGCGGGATCGCTGATCGGCGGGTACCGGCTGGAGGATCGGATTGGCCAGGGCGGGATGGCGGTCGTGTTCCGGGCGCAGGACACGCGGCTGAATCGCCTGGTGGCGCTGAAGCTGCTCGCCCCGGCGCTGGCCGGGGACACGGCGTTCCGGCGGCGCTTCGCCCGTGAGTCGCTGGCGGCGGCAGCGGTGGACGACCCACATATCATCCCGGTGTACGAAGCGGGCGAGGCCGATGGCCTGCTCTTTATCGCGATGCGCTACGTCGGCGGCGGGGACGTGTCGTCGCTGCTGCACCGGGACGGCCCGCTGCCGCCGGCGCGGCTAGCGGCGATTATCTCCGCGGTCGCATCGGCGCTGGACGCGGCGCATGCGGCCGGGCTTGTGCACCGGGACGTCAAGCCCGCCAACATGCTGCTCGATATCCGGCCGGGGCGTCCTGATCACGTGTACCTCTCGGACTTCGGGCTGAGCAAGGGGCCGTTGGCGACCAGCGCGCTGACCGGTACGGGACAGTTCCTCGGAACGTTGGACTACATGTCCCCTGAACAGCTTGAAGGCCGGCCCGTGGACGGCCGAACGGACCAGTACGCGCTGGCCTGCGCGGCCTACGAGCTGCTGACCGGGATCCCGCCGTTCCGGCGTGATCAGGGCCTGGCGGTGGCGTTCGCGCATCTGTCCGCCGCGCCGCCTTCCGTGATGTCCCTGCGGCCCGGACTGGGCAGGCAGGTGGACGACGTGTTCGCCCGGGCGCTCGCGAAGCCGCCGGCCAGCCGGTTCGACACCTGCGGGCAATTCGCGGAAGCGCTGCGAGCGGCGCTGGGCCTGGCGCGCTACGACGCCGAACCGCCAGCCGGACCGCCGCAGCGCACGCCGACGCACGTCACCGAACGGCCAGCTCCTCCTCCAGTCCCAGCTCCTCCTCCAGTCCCAGCTCCGCAACCCGCGCTGCCCTATGCCGCCCAGCCGAAGCGGCGGCCAGGCCGGCGAATACTCGTCATCGCTGCCGCGATCGTCTTGGTGGCGGGTGCGACGATCACCGCGGAAATCCTCAGCCGAAAGGCAACTCCGGCGACCGCCTACGTGGCCAGCGCCGGCACGGGCACCGTGACGCCTATCGATGTGGCAACCGGTCGCGCCGGCACGCCGATCCCGGTCGGGAACGGCGCGGATGCGGTCGCGATCACGCCCGATGGCAAGACGGCTTTCGTCGCCAATTACGGCGCTAACGGCAGCGGCCACACCGTGACCCCGATCGACGTCGCGACCGGCCGCGCCGGTTCTCCGATCAAGGTCGGCGATGGCCCGGACGCGATCGCGATCACGCCAGACGGCAAGACCGCTTATGTCGCCAACTACGGTAACCAGAACGGCAACGGCGACACGATGACGCCGATCGACGTCGCGACCGGGCGGACGGGCACCCCGATCAAAGTCGGGAGCGGTCCATGGGCGATCGCGATCACCCCGGACGGCAAGACCGCCTTTGTCGCGAACTACGGCGCCAACAGCGGCAACACCGTGACCCCGATCGACCTGACGACCGGTCGCGCCAGTTCTCCGATCAGAGTCGGAGACGGCCCCGACGGGATCGCGATCACGCCGGACGGCGAAACCGTCTATGTCGCCAACCACGGCTCGAGCGGGACCGGAACCGTGACGCCGGTCGACGTGGCGACCGGCCGGACGGGTACCCCGATCAAGGTCGGGAGCGGTCCGTGGGGGATCGCGATCACCCCGGACGGCAAGACCGCGTTCGTCGCCAACTATGGCGCCAGCGGCGCTGGCCACACCGTGACCCCGATCGACGCGGCGACCGGCCACGCGGGCGCTCCCATCGAGGTCGGGAGAGGTCCAGTAGCGATCGCGATCACCCCGGACGGCAAGACCGCCTACGTCGCCAACTACGGCGGCGGCACGGTGACGCCGATCGACGTGGCGACCGGCCATGCGGGCGCCCCGATCAAGGTCGGGAACAGCCCCCTCGCGGTCGCGATGACGCCATGACCGCGCCACCGCGCCACCGCGCCGGGATTGTCGGTAGCCGGTGATAGGCCAGGTAGTGCAGAGATTCACCGAACCTACGGAGGAGTCATGCACTGGTCCGATATCGGGAAGACCCAGCCCCGCCTGGCCAAGCTCGCTTACGACCGCTTGATCGACCCGGGTGTCGTCCTCGTGGCCACGGTCCGCAGCGACGGAACGCCCAGGCTCAGCCCGGTCGAACCGCTGATTCTAGACGGCGACCTGTGGCTGTCGATGATGTGGCACTCGGCCAAGGCCCTGGATCTGCTGCGGGATCCGCGCGTCCTGGTGCACAACGTGATCACTAGCCGCAGCGGCACCGACGGCGAGTTCAAGATCCGCGGCACCGCCACCCACGAGGAGAAGGCGACCGTACAGCGCCGCTACGCCGACACGGCCGCGGCTACGCTCGGCTGGGACCCGGAGCTAGGCAAATTCCACTTGTTCGCGATCGACATCGAGCACACGGCCTTTGTCAGCTATGACGAACCCACCGGCGACCAGCACGTCGCCACCTGGCCTCCCGCCAGGGAGTTCATCCGCCGGGCGACCTCCGCCACCAGCGTCGGCGACCCAGAGCCAGTTCCAGCGACCGAGGGTCTGCTCGGTGCTAGCTAATCAAACTCACTGGTAGCTGACCGAAACCTCGACGGCAGCCGGAGGGTGTTTGGACATCGGCTGGCAAGGTACTTCGCAGGCATCTAGGATAGTTCGGGATAATTGCCCATGAGCAAAGGGGTGCTTTGCATGGCAGAATCCAGCAATAAGCGGCGGTTCTGGGGGAAAATAGCACGTTTCAGCATGATGACCGCCGTTGTGCCGCTCGCCGCGGCCATGGTCGCACCGCTCTCCGCCGCCCAGGCAGCGCCAGCCGGCGCCAGGGCTCCGAGCGTGGAGAGACTGGTCACCATCATGAATCCGGTCGGCCACGCTCCGGTGGGTACCGCCTGCCGGAAGGCCAAGCTCCTCGGGCTGAAGGCCAGCACCATCAAGAAGGCCATCGCCTGCGCCCGGACCACCGGCAAGAACATTTCGGTCTGGGGTTTCCAGTTCAAGTCCCAGCAGAGCTATATAGCCGGCGTCAGGCACATGAACATCCGCACGGGATTCAACCGGATCAACCCGGCAGGCACCTGCCCGCCGAGTAAGGGCAAGGCCGGAGGCCTCGTCGGCTGGCACGCTCTCCACAACAAGAAGTACAAGGCCCGCAAGGGACAGTTCCTCGAATGCTTCAGGGACGCCAAGGAGCCAATTCTGATCTGGACGATGCCGACCCAGCACGTCTTCTTCCTCGCCCTGGACGTGAAGAAGACGGCAACGATCAACGTCATCATCAAATGGTGGACGACCGTCAGCTACGGCTGACAATCTCCCCTCTCCGGCACCTGACGCGGACGGCAGCCCTGTCGTCCGCGTCAGGTCACCCGACCGGCCTCTTGGTTAAGACGCTGATCGCTCGGACCTTCTGCGCCAAGACCATCACCAAGGTTCTCGACTGGTGGAAGACCGTCAACTAGGGCTGACCAGCCCGCAGGCAACTGAGATCGGCTCCGGGTAGCGCAGTGAGATTGACCGTCTCGAGTTCCCCGGAGCCGAAGTTCCCCACCAGCAGCGTCCGCCCGTTAGGCGAAACCGCCAGTTGCCGAGGATCAAGCCCCGACGGCACGTAGCCGACCATCGCCGGATGCCCGGTCAGCGCCGCCTTCACGCTGACCACGGCCAGATTCGGTACCCCGTGCTTCGCCTTGAACCGGTGCGAATCCGCCACCACGAGCTCAGAGCCGCAGTTCACCAGGATCAGTCCCACCGGCTGCACGCCGACCCGCACCCACGTGATCAGCGCGTGCCGGGGATCGCTCAGCAGCCTCGCCGCCGAGAACGCCAGCACCGCGTTGCTCTGCCGGGCGGTGACCCAGATCGTCTTGCCGTCCGAAGACACGACCGTCCGGACCGGCCGGCACCCGGCGTCCACGGTCGTCACGACCGAGGAGGCCGGGTCGGTCTCGGCCTTCGCGACGCTGACCACCGACAGCATGCCGTGCTTGGACCCGAGCACGTTCTCCTCGCTGGTCACGTACATCCAGCGCGGGTCAGGAGAGGTCGCGATGCCGACGTTCGACTTGCCGGCCGGGATCGCGCCGACGAAGTCGTCCGGCCCGAACCCGCTGGTGACAGCCCGAGCGAGGTTGAACACGGCGACCTCCTGGTCGCCCGCGATCGTGACGAACGCGAACTTGCTGTCGGCCGAGGACGCCGTCTCGAACGCGCCCTTGGCCGGCTGCGGAGCGATCAGCGAACCCAGCCAGGCATCGGGCTTGCCGGCGATCGCCCGGGCCACGTCGATCACGTCCGCCCCGGCCCGGAGGTCGGCGACCAGCAGGTACTTGCCGTTCGGCGTCAACGAGATGCCGCGCGCCGAATGTCCCTGCGGAAGCTTGATCAGCCGCGTCACGTGCTGGCCGGAAGCGGTGTTGTGCACGACGGCGATGAAGTTGCCGAGCGTGGCCAGGTCCCAGTGCCCGTTCGGAGTAACCGCGACGCCGAACGGCAGCCCCGGGACCTTCGTCATCTTGGTGCCGACGTGGTGCAGGGTCGGCGCGTTGGCGACCACGTTGTTGCACAGCGGCGAGAGCCTGGACGTGCCGACGGTGACCGTTCCGCGCGGCGCGGCCAGGGCGAGCGCGACCGGGTCGGGGGCCACTCCGATCGTCTTTTCGACGGTATGGGTCGAGGTCCTGATCATCGTCAGCTGGCCTCGGCCCGGGGTGCGGCGGTTGGCCGACAGGCTGATCACGTAGGCCAGGCGACCGTCGGGAGTGATCTGGACCGCTGCCGGGTCCGGACCGACCCGCACGGGAGTCAGCGCCTTCGCGGCACCGGCGCCGGCCCGCACCGGGGTCACGAACCCGGCCGCCCCGGCCGCGCTGGTGACGTACACCGTGCTCCCGTTGGGTGCGATCGCCAGGGCCGAAGGCCGCCCGCCAATCCTGATCGCCCGCAACGCCGTATTCGATCCGATCCTGATCGGGACCAGGAATCCGCGGGCCCGGGCCCCGCCCCGGGTCAGCGTCACGTAGGCGAACCGTCCGTCCGGGCTGATCACGATCGAACGCGGCAGCCCGTCCAGCCGGATCGGAGTCAGCGCCGCATTGTCCGACGTCCTGATCGGCGTGATTGACCCGGAGTCGGTGTTGAGCACGTAAGCCAGGCCGCCGTTGGGAGTGATCGCGATCGCCCGCGATCCCCGGCCGACCGCGATCGGCGGCAGCGCCGCGTTGTCCGCGGTCCGGATCGGCGTCACCGTGCCGCTGCCGACCACGTACGCGGTCGCCCCGTCCGGCGTGATCGCGATCGTCCGGGGAGATGCCGCCACGGCGATAGCCGCCCCCGCCTGCCGGGTAGCGAGATCGATCGGCGTCACGGAGGCCGAGCCGTTGTCGGCAACGTACGCGGTCCGGCCGTCCGGCGTGATCGCGACGGCGACCGGCTCCGTGCCGACCGGGATCGGCCGCCCCGCTTTGCCGGTCGCGGTATCCACCGGCACGACGGTGTCGGATCCGGCACACGCCACGTACGCGGTCGCACCGTCCGGCGAGACCGCGACCGCGTCCGGCTTCGATCCGACCTTGACGGCCAGCCCGGCCAGCCGGGTCACGGTATTGACCGGCGTCACCAGGCCCGCGCTGCCATTGACGACATAGGCAACGCTGGGATTGGCCGCCGCCCGAGCACCCGCCGAGGTCGCACCGGCGGCCTGGAAAACGGCCGCGCCAGACCCGAGCAGCATCGCCGCAGCGGCTGAGCCTACCGCCAACGTAGAAAGCCCGCGCAAATCTTTCTCCTCCCGGCTTGTAATAACGACGCGAGGAGACGCGCGCCAGTTGACACTAAACCTCAGCCATCAGGATTTGCGGGCGAGTCCGCCGAAAACTCATCACGACGCGACGGGGGTCAGCGTCAGCCCGAACACGTGACTGTGCAGCTCCGCGGTCGAGATCCCGATCGCCCCGGCCACCGTCGCGAACGTCTCGCCGTGGTCGCGGACCGACCGCAGGACCTTGGCCAGCAGCTGCGAGGATTCCCGGTCGATGCCGTGCGGTTCGTTGCGGCGGTAGCCCCACTGCGACAGCTGGACGCAGACGGCGCGGTACCCCCAGTCGGTGAGCAGGTCGAGCTCGTACAGCCGGTGCGCCAGCGCGATCGCGGCGACCTTCCAGATCCGCTTGGCGGCCAGGATGCGGTCCGGGGTAGCGTCGCGCAGCCCCTGTCCGAGCACGCTCGCGCGCGGCATCAAGAACGCGGCGGCGAACCGGTTGGCCTCGGTCTCGGCGACGGGGCGGTTCGGCACCAGGTGCTCGCCATGCAGCACGAGATGGCCGAGCTCATGCGCGGCGTCGAACCGGCCGCGCTCCCCCGACTTGGCGGTATTCAGGAAGATGAACGGCTGCCCGTGCCAGTAAAGCGAGTAGGCGTCGAGCTGGCTGTTCTCGGCCGTGAGTGAGTAGATCCGGACGCCGCGTGATTCGAGCAGGTGCAGCATGTTCGCGACCGGCCGCTCCCCCACCCCCCACCGGGCCCTGACCACCTGCGCGGCCGACTCAGGGTCGTAGCCGGTCAGCGACGGGATGTCGGCTTCCGGCAGCTCGAACCTCGCCTCGATCCAGTCGTTGATCAGCAGCGCGATCCGGCCCGCGCTGAGCGCCCGGTCCCGCTGCCGCGCGGTCATCTTGGAGAGGGCGCGGAAGCTGACCGCGTCGACCGGGATTTCGTCGATGTCCGGCCGGGCCAGGAAACAAGGATCGACGTCTAGAACGCTGGCGAGCTGCCGCAGGGTCTCCTCGGCCGGCTCGGCGTGCCCGTTCTCATACAGCGACAGGCTGCGCGTGGACAGGCCGGTGAGGTCGGCCAGCCTGGTCAGGGTCAGGCCGTGCCGTTTGCGCGCGATCGTCAGCCGGGAGGGAGTGAGCACGGGATCGACTGGCCTGGCGACTACCGGCGGCTGACCGGCACGAATATCTCTTCTTCGGTGAGCAGGTCGGCCAGGCGATCATCGTCGCGCGGGAACGACGGCAGGATGATCCGCTCCGCCCACCCGGTGATGCGGCCGTCCGTGATCGCGTTGGGCAGCGACAGCTCGACCCGGAAGCCCTCGTCGTTCACGCGGAACAGCAGCAGCCACGTCTGCACGCTGCTGCGATCACGCCCGAAGTCGAAGTCGCCGAAGTCCAGCGTCAGCTGGCCGTTCTGCTCGACCGCCGCCGCCGTCGCGCCGCCCTTGGCGTACTTGGTGGCCGGCAGCAACTCGGCGAGTCCGGTCAGGTCATCGCCGGTGGTCGCCACGATCGCGAACTCCCCGCCGGGATGGATCGTGCGGGGCAGGTTGCGCGGATTGTCGAACTGCCAGCCGGCCGGGATGAGCTCTTCCCGCAGGTACCGGTTGGTGCGGGCCCACCGGGTCAGGCCCTCCATGATCGGGGGATCCAGGTACGTGCACATGCTCGCGTCGGCGTCAGCCCGCCGCACCACCCGTTCGACCATCTCGACCGTCAGCCCGAACTCGGCCAGCCGATCGACAGCCTTCTTTTCGGCAAGAACCCGGCACTCCATTCGCGAAACGCTACCTCCAATGAGGTCCCGAAACATGAAGCGACACGCCCCGGCGCGGTCGCTACGGTGGACGGCATGGACTACACCCACCTTGGCCGCAGCGGCGTCTCGGTCAGCCGGATCTGCCTGGGCACGATGAACTTCGGCGCGTACACCGAGCCGGCCGATGCGTTCGCGATCATGGACCAGGCGCTTGAGCAGGGCGTGAACTTCTTCGACAGCGCGAATACCTATGGCCGGCCGCGCGCCGAAGGCGTCACCGAGTCGATCATCGGGGACTGGTTTGCGGCCGGGAGCGGGAGCGGCCGCCGGGACAAGGTGGTGCTGGCGACCAAGCTGTACGGCGGCAAAGGTGACTGGCCGAACGACCGGTTCCTGTCGGCGGTGAACATCCGGCAGGCATGCGAGGCGTCGCTGCGCCGGCTGAAGACGGACCGGATCGACCTGTATCAGATGCACCACGTGGACCGGCAGACGCCGTGGGAGGAGATCTGGGAGGCCTTCTCGGTCCTGCGCCAGCAGGGCAAGGTCGTCTACTTCGGCTCGTCGAACTTCGCTGGGTGGCACATCGCCCAGGCTCAGGAGGCCGCGCGCCGGCATGGTGCGTTCGGCCTGGTGAGCGAGCAGTCGCTGTACAACCTCGCGGCCCGGACGGTCGAGCTTGAGGTGCTGCCGGCCTGCCAGGGTTACGGGGTCGGGGTGATCCCGTGGAGCCCGTTGCACGGGGGGCTGCTGGGCGGGATCTTGGCGAAGGAGGCGGCGGCCGAGGGTGCCGGGGCCGAGGGCGGGCGCAGCGGCGGCGGGCGAGCGGCTCAGATGCTCGAAGGCAAGCGGGACCAGGTCGCCGCGTACGAGTCGTTCTGCGCTTCACTGGGTGAACCGGCAGGTGAGGTCGCGCTGGCCTGGCTGCTGCACCAGCCGGCCGTGACCGCCCCGATCGTGGGACCGCGCACGATGAACCAACTCGACAGCGCCATCCGGGCTTCCGCGCTCAAGCTCGACGAGAAGTCCCTGGCCCGCCTAGACGAGATCTTCCCGGGCCCAGGCGGCGCAGCCCCGGAAGCCTACGCCTGGTAGAGCTGATCATCTTGATAACCAGGTGAATCCGCATATTCACCTGGTTTCCAGCCGGTGAATCCGCCTATTCACCGGGTTTGGCCGACGCGGAATCCGAGCGCTTGACCGATCGCTAGCATTCTTCAGTCGCACGGGTAACTTCAGCGACGAGGAACCCAGCTGCCGGCAGCGCGCCGGCCGCCTTCACGAGCAACTCGAGCTCATCGACCAGGTAACCGGCCATCTCATCCAGATCGGGCACCAGTTCCCGGCAGGACAGCAACCCGAAGTGCAACTGCCCGAGATAGCCGATCACCGTGATGTTCAGCCCCTGCCCGTTGGTCACCACCGACACCGGGTAGTGCGCGAGCAGCCGCGCCCCGCACAGGTACACCGGGATGTTCGGCCCGGGCACGTTCGAGATCGTCACGTTGAACGGCGGCAGCCGGTGCAGCAGCCCGGTCGCGAACACCACCCGGGCCGCCCGCGCGGTCAGGGCGGGCGGCGCGAAGTCGCTGATCTGGTCGACCAGACCCTGGGGGATCGCCGCCTGCTGGGCCTTGGCGACCGCGGTCGCCGCGTGCGCGGCGGCGAGCCGCTCGGCCGGGTCGTCCAGGTGGGTCGGCAGAGTCGCCAGCATCGCGGAGATCTTGTTGCCGAGCGCGCCCTTGCTGTCCGGGTCCCGGATCGACACCGGGATCATCGCGATCAGCGGCGTGTGCGGCAGCGCTTCGTGCTCGGTCAGCCAGCGCCGCAGCGCCCCGGCCGACATCGCCATCACCACGTCGTTGACCGACATCCCGAAGGCGTTCTTGACCATCTTCACCGTGTCAAGGTCCACGCTGCGGAAGGCGAACCGCCGGTGCGGCGTGATCGGCCGGTTGAACGGGGTCGTCGGGGCCCGGCCCGCGGACGTCGGGATCACGCTGCCGTCGCCCCGGTTCAGCCCGAGCATCCCGCCGACCACCGTGCTGAACGCCGGCGCCAGCGTGGGCGCGAGCCGGATGAACTCGTTGGCGAGCCTGGCCGTCTGCACCGGCCGCCAGGCCAGCCGGGCCGCCGCGTTGGCGGCAAGCGTCATCGGGCTCGGGGGCGGCTCGGGCACGAACTCATCCCCAGGGGAAACCTCGCGTCCCTCGGGCACCAGGTCGAGCAGCACGGTGAGCAGCTCAGCCCCGGACGCGCCGTCGATCGCCGAGTGGTGGATCTTGGTGTAGACCGCGATCTTCTTCTTGGCCAGGCCGGTGATCAGGTAGATCTCCCACAGCGGCCGGGCGCGGTCCAGCGGCCGGGCGTGCAGCCGGCTGACCTGCTCGGTGAGCTGGGCGTACGAGCCCGGCCTGGGCAGGGCCAGCTCGCGGATGTGGTATTCGATGTCGAAATCCGCGTCATCGATCCAGTACGGCTGGTCAAGCCCGAGCGGCACGCTCAGCAGCTTGCGGCGCAGCACCGGGACCAGCGGCAGCCGTTCCTCCAGTACCTCGGTGAGCCGGGCCAGCGTGACCGGTTTAGGCGCGTCTTTGGGATCGAGCACGCAGACGCCGCCGACGTGGCCGGTGGCGTTCGCCGTTTCCAGCGCGAGGAACGCCGCGTCTAGGCCGGTGAGCTGTCGCATGAGCATCCCTCCATCGGTACCGACTCAGACCCGCCGGGGGTACAGGAAACGCTGGCGAGCGGGCACCACGAACCGGGCCTGCGGGCCAGGCGGGAGCGCGAGCCGGTCGGCCACGACCCACAACGTCGCCGGATCGACGCCGAACCCGAGGTGGCTGCACCGCACCTCGACGTTGTCATGCAGCTCAGAGACCGGCTCGATGCAGGTCTGCCACACCACGATGCCGTCCCGCCGCGAGTACACGGCCGTCGACGGAACCTCGATCGGCCGGGCGATCTCCTCCGGGCTCGGCAGCCGGACGGCGTCGGCGTGCAAGTGCGCCCGCCGCCGGTAAAAGCTGTCCACCCGGCTCTGCTTCGGATCGATGATCGCGAACGGGCTGCCGAGCGTGATCACCTGCCGGATCGGCGCCGGATTCTGGCGGGCCAGTTCCCGGGCGTAGATTCCGCCCAGGCTCCAGCCGACCAGCGACACCGGCTCGCCGGTCTCCTCGGCGAGCGCCGCGATCGCGCGCGGCAGCTCGTCCACCACCCGGTCGGTCGGACCAAGATTCCGCCCGAGATTCCAGCCGCGCACCGCGTACCCGAGCCGAGTCAGAAACCGGCGCAGCGTACGAGTACTCATATCGCCAGAAAGAAACCCAGGAAATACCAGCACGCCGTGCCCGTCGCCGCGCGGCGCTGTCGCCAGCCACCGGGCCGCCACGGGCAAACAGGCCAAGTCGACCAGCCCGCGAGCAGGCTCGGTCAGCCAGTA
Source organism: Streptosporangiaceae bacterium (assembly GCA_035606435.1). Taxonomy (GTDB): domain Bacteria; phylum Actinomycetota; class Actinomycetes; order Streptosporangiales; family Streptosporangiaceae; genus Chersky-822. The sequence goes on from DATNFM010000214.1 coordinate 29,123, forward strand.
CACCGCGGCCGGACCCCCAGCCGCCTTCTCGCTGACTCCGTGCATCGCCACCCCGCCAGGTACGGATCACGACCTAGGCACGATGGTGGTCGATATCCACCCAAGCCCGCAAGCCCCCGCCGAGCGGATCGCTAGGCTGCACAGCGATTCCTGAGAACAACCAGCGACCCCCGGAGGCACAGAATCGTGCTCAAGTTCCCGCTCATCCACCCGCCGCTGCTCGCCGCCCTCGGCGCGGCCGGCCATGGCGCGCGAGTCCTGCTCGCCGACTCGAACTACTCGCACAGCACGAACATCAGCCCGGCGGCGGCCCTGATTCACCTGAACCTCCGCCCCGGACTGGTCACCGTCGAGGACGTGCTGGAGCCGGTGCTGGCTTCGGTTCCGATCGAGGCCGTCGCGGTGATGCGCCCGGACGACGGCAGCACTCCACCGGTCTTCGGCCGCTACGAGGAAATGCTCGGCCTTGACCTGCCGCTCCAGCCGCTGGACCGCCTCGACTTCTACGCCGCCTGCCGCGAGCCGACCCTGGCCGCCTGCGTGGCTACGGGCGATAACAAGCTGTATGCGAACATCTTGCTCACCATCGGGTACATCCGCCCCGAGTAGAAACCCCCTTGATCAGGGACGCTGACTGGAGGAAGCCATGACCGAATTCGATGGCCTGGGTGCGATCATCACCGGCGGTGCGTCCGGAATCGGCCTTGCCACCGCTCGCCTCCTGCGCGCCCGCGGCGCGGCCGTCGCGATCCTCGACCGCGAGATCCCCGACGAGATCGCCGCCGAACTGCCCACCGCGATCCAGGCGGACGTGACCGTCGACGAGGAGGTCAGGGCCGCCGTCGCGTCCGCCGCCGCGGCCCTGCCCAGCATCGACATCTGCGTCAACAACGCGGGCATCGGCTCGATCGGCAACGTCGAGGCGAACGATGACGCCGAGTGGTTCCGCGTCTTCGACGTCAACGTGATGGGCCTGGTGCGCACCTCCCGCGCCGCCCTGCCCTACCTGCGCGCGGCCGCACAGGCCAAGGGCCAGGCCGCGATCGTTAACACCTGCTCGATCGCCGCCACCGCCGGCCTGCCCGACCGGGCCGCGTACTCGGCCAGCAAGGGCGCGATTTACTCGCTCACGCTCGCGATGGCCACCGACCACATCCGCGAGAACATCAGGGTCAACTGCGTGAACCCCGGCACCGCCGACACCCCCTGGATCGGCCGCCTGCTCGCCGCCGCCGAGGATCCGGTGGCCGAACGCGCCGCCCTCAACGCCCGCCAGCCCAGCGGCCGCCTCGTGACCGCCGATGAGGTCGCCGCCGGGATCGCCTACCTCGCGAGCCCGCTCGCCAGCGGCGTCACCGGGACCTCCCTGGCCGTCGACTGCGGCATGGACGGTCTCCGAGTTAGGCCAAAGATCGGATGACTCCACTTTTATAAAAACCCTTTTAGGGGAGAAACTACCTCTCATGGTCTCCAGCCAGCAACCAGAGGTGGATCATCGGTATAACTGTCACGACGGTCGTTGGCGGAGAGGCGAGCGCGGAATGACCACGATTACCGGCTTCGACACGTTCGACGTGCGGTTCCCCACGTCGCAGCAGCTCGACGGCTCCGACGCGATGAATCCGAGCCCCGACTACTCAGCCGCCTACCTGGTGATCAAGACCGATGCGGACGCCGGTCTGGCCGGGCACAGCTTCGTGTTCACGATCGGCCGGGGCAACGACATCGAGCTCGGCGCGGTCCGGGCACTGGAGCCGTTCCTGGCCGGACGCGATCTGGACGCGGTGCTCGATGACCTCGGTGGCCTGTCGGCCGAGTTGATCGGCGACAGCCCGCTGCGCTGGCTCGGCCCCGAGCGCGGCGTCGTGCACATGGCGATCGGCGCCGTGCTGAACGCCTGCTGGGACCTGGCCGCCAAGCGAGCCGGGCAGCCGCTGTGGCAGCTGCTCGCCGGCCTGTCGCCGGAGCAAATAGCCGACCTGGTCGACTTCCGCTACCTCGCCGACGCGCTGACCCGCGACGAGGCGATCGCGCTGCTCGAACGGGGCGCCGAAGGCAAGGCCGAGCGGATCGACGCGCTGCGTCGCGACGGCTATCCGGCCTATACGACCACGCCGGGCTGGCTCGGCTACACCGACGAGCACATGGTGCAGCTGTGCAAGGCCGCCGTGAGCGCCGGCTTCACCCAGGTCAAGCTGAAGGTCGGCGCCAGCCTCACCGACGACCTGCGCCGGCTGAAGCTGGCCAGGTCGGCGGTCGGCGACGACGTGGCGATCGCGGTCGACGCCAACCAGGTCTGGGACGTTCCGACCGCGATCGACTGGATGCGTCAGCTGGCGCCGTTCAACCCGGCCTGGATCGAGGAACCGACCAGCCCGGATGACATTCTCGCCACCGCCGCGATCCGCCGCGCGATCAGTCCGGTCCGGGTCGCCACCGGCGAGCATGTCTCGAACCGGGTGATCTTCAAGCAGCTGCTGCAGGCAGAGGCGATCGACGTGATGCAGATCGACGCGTGCCGCGTCGCCGGCGTCAACGAGAACCTGGCCAACCTGCTGCTCGCCGCCAAGTTCGGCGTCCCGGTCTGCCCGCACGCCGGCGGCGTCGGCCTGTGCGAGATCGTCCAGCATCTGGCAATGTTCGATTACGTGGCACTCTCCGGCACGACCAGCGGACGGACGATCGAGTGGATCGATCACCTGCATGAGCACTTCGTGAGCCCGGCAATAGTCCAGAATGGCCGCTACCTGGCTCCAGCCGACCCTGGTGCCTCCACCGAGATGCTGCCCCAGTCGCTGGTCGACTTCTCGTTCCCGACGGGCGCGGCCTGGCGATGAAGGGTCTCCCCCGCCTGATGCTGGGCACCGCGCCCCTGGGCGGCCTGTTCGAGCCGGTCAGCGACGAGGCGGCGGCGCAGACGCTGGAGGCGGCCTGGCAGGCAGGCATCCGCGCGTTCGATACGGCCCCGCACTACGGCGTCGGACTGTCCGAGCAGCGTCTCGGTGCGTTCCTGGCGACCAAGCCCCGCAGCGAGTACGTGCTGTCGACCAAGGTCGGCCGCCTGCTGGTCCCAGCCCAGGGTCCAGTCGAAGGGTCCGAAAACTTCTACGGCACTCTCCCGCTGACCAGGGTCTGGGACTTCACCGCCGACGGTGCCCGTCGATCGCTGGAGCAAAGCCTGGAACGCCTGGGACTCGACCGTATCGACATCGCGCTGATCCACGACCCAGACGACTTCGCCCAGCAGGCGCTGGACGGCGCGTATCCAGCCCTGGCCGACCTGTGTTCCCAGGGCGTGATCGACGCGATCGGTGTCGGCATGAACCAGCCCGAACTGCCGGAATGGTTCGTACGCAACGCCGACCTGGACTGCGTGCTGATCGCCGGCCGCTACACCCTGCTCGACCAGTCGGCCGCCACCAGCCTGCTGCCGGTCTGCCTGGAACGAAGCGTCGCTGTGCTAGCCGGCGGGGTCTTCAACTCAGGAATCCTGGCCGACCCGCAGCCGGGCAAGACCTACGACTACCGGCCCGCCTCGCCCGAACTCATCGGCCGAGCCCAGGCCATCCGAGACCTGTGCGGCGAGTACGACGTACCGCTCGGCGCCGCTGCCCTCCAGTTCACGCTGGCGCATCCGGCGATCTCGACCGCCGTCGTCGGCGCACGGACCGCCGCCGAAATCACCGAAGACGCCGGTTACCTCGGCATCGAAGTCCCGCCAGCATTGCTCGATGCCTTGGCCATAATTTGATCGTTGATGCCCATCACCACCTCTGGGACCCCAGTCGCGACCAGGAACGACCGGCTCGCCGACTTCCCGGCCCTCCAGCGCCGCTTCGACCAGGCCGGCTTCCAGCAGGCCAGCCAGACGCACGGGGTCGATGCCAGCGTCCTAGTCCAGGTACTCAACAGCGAGGCGGAGACAACCGAGTTCCTGCGACTCGCGACCGCCCCGGGCAGCCGCATCGCCGGCGTAGTCGGCTGGACGGATCTCACTAACCCGAGCATCGCTGACGAACTGGCCCGCCTGAAGGAGCAGCACGGCCCGGTTTGCCGGTAATATTACCGTTCGCGGGATTTCGCCTCCGCCACTTCCCATCCGTAGTAATAGGGCGACGCGCTGGAGGTTCGTGCCGGGGTAGTTGTGCCGGGGACGTCCTCCTGGTGCGGTAGTGCGGGCTTGGTGTCCCGATCGCGGCCAGGGAGGACGTCCTGTGAGTAAGGGTAGCGGTGGTATTACCCGGGGGGATCGGCGGCGGAATGCGCGGCGGGAGCGGCTTCGGGTGATGCTGCCGCGTGATGGCGCGGTGATCGGCATTGACCTGGCGGAGGAGAAGCAGGCGCTGGCGGTTGTCGATCATGATGTGCGGGTGGTGGCCCGCAAGACGGTGCGGGTGAAGGCGTTCCGGCTGGGCCCGGCGCTGGACTGGGCTGCGGGGATGGCCAGGGCGAGAGGTTTCACGGCGGTGACGGTGGCGTGCGAGCCGACGGGATCGCGGTGGCTGCAGGTGCAGCGGCTGTGCGCGGAGCGGGGGCTGCCGCTGGTGTGCATTCAGCCGCTGGTCTCTCATATCGCCCGTGAGCAGCAGGATTTCACCAGGCACAAGACTGATGAGTCGGACTGCGTGATGATCGCGCGGCTGGCCGCTGAGCTGCATTGCTATATTCCGGAGGAGCTGGATGAGACGTGGGCGGACCTGCGGCACCTGGGCCGGCGCCGCACGCAGCTGATCACGGCGGCGACGGCGTCGGTGCAGCGGATCCGGGAATTCCTCTCGGTGGCCTGGCCGACCGTGA
>DATNFM010000215.1:0-28303 GCA_035606435.1 Streptosporangiaceae bacterium
GGACGCCTCGGCTTCCACGGGATGTTCGGGCATCCCGGCGGAGGTCGGCTGGCGTACCGCGATCAGCACGAGCGCGGTCGCCAGCGCCGAGCCGAGCGCGATCACCGGCCAGGCGCCGTGCCCGAACCGGATGAACAGCCACCCGCCGACCGCCGGGCCGACCGCGGTGCCGAGCCCGAACATGAACTGAGAGCTGCCGATGTAGTAGCCCTTGAGCCTGGCCGGAGCCGCGACCGCCGGGTAGGCGAACGTCGCCGGGCCGCCGATGATCTCGCCGAGCGACCAGACCAGCGTGCCGATGAGGATCACCGCCGGGCCGAACGGCAGTCCGTACAGCGCCACCCCGACCCCGAGCAGCCCGAGCGTGAGCGCGATCGACAGCTTCATCGGCCAGGACTGGGTGACCTTGGTGACCAGCAGCTCGAACGCGATCACGATCAGGCCGTTGAGCGCGACGGCCAGCGTGTACCAGATGATCGCAACACGAGCCGCCTTGATGTTGAGCGGCAGCGTGGAAAGGTACTGGACATAGACCGCCGAGTGCACGCCGATCGCCAGCAGGAAGAGGCAGTACCGCCAGTCCCGCAGCATCGCGAGGTATCCGGAGGACCAGGCCCGCGACTCCGGCGGCCGGACTTCCCGTTCGGCCGCAGCCGGAGGCCCCCCCGCCCGGGGAGGCAGCGAGGTCCAGGCGAGCACGGCGTAGCCGAGCGCGACCGCCGCCTCGCCCCAGAACACCAGGTTGTAGTGGTGACCGGCCAGGTCGTACAGGCCGAGCCCGAGCAGCGGGGCGGCGGTAGCTCCGAGGTTGAGCCCGAACCGGTACAGGGCGAACGTCATTACCTGCCGGTCGTCGGGGGTCAGGTCGGACAGCAGCGTCGCCGAGGCCGGCCGGTAGAGCTGGCTGACCAGCGCGACGATCACCGCCGCGGCGACCAGCACCGGGTAAGACGGCAGGTACAGCCACGCCCCCATGATCAGGCAGGTGCCCGACATGCTGAGCACGGTCGCGTTGCGCGGGCCGAGGCTGTTGGCCAAGGTCCCGCCGACCAGGACACCCGCGACCGCCCCGACGCCGTAGGCGCTCAGCGCGAAGGCCGCCTGCTCGGCCGAATACCCCTTCGACGTCAGGTAGAGCACGATGAACAGGTTGAGGAAGCCGCTGAGCCGGCTGATAAAGATGCCGATCAGCACGACCTTGACCGGAAACGGCGACTGCGCGAAAGCCGCCCGCACCCCGACCCGGCCAGCGCCCCGCACTGCCTGCGTCATCGGTGCGTGCTGATCGTGATGGCGCCCCTGACTTGCTGCTCGAGAGCGTCGAGCTCGGTCGGCGTGGCGGCGTCGATGAAGAACGTCACCGCCCGGTCATCGGAGCTCAGCAGTTCGGTCAGCGAGTCGCCGGGGTGCCGGAGCACGAGCACCGCGCGCAGGGTCGGATCATCGTCGGCGGCTCCCGGCTTAATCTCGGGCCAGACCCCGCCCTCACCGATCCACTGCGGCTGCACGTCCGGCCAGGCCACGGCTACGTCGTCGAGCACACCCGGCTCATGCTCCAGGTAGACCTGGCGGGCGAACCGGCGTGGCGCCGGATAGCTGGCCGCCAGGCCGAGCGCGACGTTGAGGATCTCGACTTCCAGCGGCGCACCGCAGGCGAGATGATAAAGGGCCATCAGGCCATCGCCTGGCGTCCGCCCCGCTATCTCCATCAGCACCGCCCGGCCGTCGGCGGTGATCCGCCACTCCGAGTGCGCGATGCCGTCGGCGAACCTGAGCCGGGCCAGCAACTCGGTGTTGGCGGCGAGCAGCAGGTCGCTGAGCTCGGGCCGGGGTTCGGGGACGCTGTGCGACAGTTCGACGAACGTGCGCCCGTTGGCCTGGGTCCGTTTCGTGGTCGGCGACGCGAACACGATCTTCCCGTGTTGAGACAAGCTTTCGACCGAGTACTCGGGGCCGATTACCTGCTCTTCGACCAGGACGATCTCGTGTGCAGGAAAGGCGGCCAGCTCGCGCCGCAATTCGGCGAGATCCCGCACGGCGACCACCCCCCAGCTCGAATGGCGGCTGGCGGGCTTGACTATCGCGGGAAAGCCGATCGCCGCGAGCGACGCGACCAGATCCGGATCGAATTGCCCGCTGTCATGGGCCGCCAGTCGCTGCGCGGCCGGAATCACCACCGAGCGGGGGCTGAGGTCAGGAACGTACCAGCGCTGCAGGTACTTGCTGCGGCACGCGCGACTGGCCAGCACTCCGGGCGATACGAGCCCAAGTCCGTCGCACAGCAGGCCGGTCGGCTCGGCCAGCACATCGCCGACCGCGTAGGCGCCGACGATGCGGTACTTAGACCGCCACGCCGTCGCCACGGCGATCGCGCCGGCGACGAAGGCGCCCTCCACGGTCACGTCTCCGACTACGAACCCGATATCGGCGATCGCGGCCATCGGGCCACCTCGGACCGCCATCTGCGCCAGCGCCCGTTCGCGGTAGGCAGCCGACGTGATGACTAAGGGCTGTAAGCCGCGCCGACCGAGTTCTGCGAGATAGAGCGGATCACGACTGATGACCGGGAACGAGCCAGTAAGGATGAAGGCGTCTGGTTTGTTACTTGGCGGAGCGGAATTAGCCATTTCGGCTTTCCTCCTCAGCGACCTAAATGCCGCCATTGGCAATGCGGTCGGGCGACATGGTGTCATGATTTGTTCACTTGTACCAGTAGATTGAGCTGGGAATTCTGTGAGTAATCGTTTAGATCAGATGAGTTAGATTCACCGTTATGCGCTCGATGTAAGGCGGAATAGGTCTTCGCCCGCATTGGGCACCACGAGCGTGCCAGGGTCGGCGGCCCAGGCCTGCGGGTCAATCTCGTTCGGATCCAGGTAGTCGAGGTTGACCGAGCGGACGACGTCCTCGGGAATGCCGGTCGCGAGCGTCACCGTGACTCGCAGCCGCTCGCCGGTCACCGGGTCGTAGGTGCCGGCCCCGCGCAGGTGCGTGCTGTGCGCGAGGTCGGCCAGGTGGTACCGGCTGAAGGCGTCCCACTGCTTGATGAAGTAATCGCGGCAGTGATAGCCGATCTCGAGCAGGTCAGGATGCTGGGCCGCGATCTCGGTGATGTGCGGCGCGTAGATCACGACCTGGCCGCCGTCGGCGACGACCGGCTCGACCTTGTAGAACCCCTTCGCGCCGGTCCAGATCTCGTCGTACCTGGTCGGCATGATCGACAGGACTCGTCGCACCGGCGCGTCTAGGTACCGGACGTGAGCCTGCGCGGAGACGTCCGCGGCCGCCGCCCAGGCCTCCTCGGGTTCCCCGAACGACACCGAGCACAGGGAGTCAGGAGCAGTGCCATCCCGGGGGGACGACCCCCCGGATCCCCCCGCGGGCGCGGTCACGACGCAGAACGCCAGCCGGAGCGCCGGGACCATCCCCGCCGCCTCATTGATCAGGGCCCGGACCGGCGTGACGCCCCTGGTGCCGATGATCGAAGCGCTGGTGATCAGCGCGCCGAGCCAATGCGACAGGTTGATCATTTCCTGGCCGGACACGCCTGGGAAGAAGTACTTGTTGCCGCCAGAGAAGCCGACGACCTCGTGCGGAAAGACCGGCCCGACCACGAGCGCGACATCATGCTCGAGCACCTCGCGATTGATACGCACCGGCACTTCGGTCCGCAGCAACCCGTCGCTGAGCGAGGCCATCCGCGCCGCACTGATCGTCCCGATCGTGGTCAGGGCGTCCGGGTCCTGCCACCGGTGGTTGAGCACCCGCATCCCTGGATACCGACCGTCCAGGTCTCCGGCCGGGTAGCCGAGATGCGCCGCGAGGGCGGCCTCGCTCATCGCCCCGTGGGTACCGAGTGCGATCAGCACGGTCAGCGCGCTGACCCGCCCGGCCAGCGCACCATGCACCGCGGACAGCAACAACGGCAGCGGGCAGCTCCTGGTCCCGTCCGGCACCAGCACGCAAACACTGCGCCCACAGGCCGGCGCCGTCCCCAACTGATCCCGCACAAACCCCGTGATCTGCTCCGCACCGAGCACCTGGCCCGGGCCGCCGATCTGCGCCAGCGCCATCTCCGCAGGATCCCACAGGCCCCGCGCCGCATCCCCAGCGCAACGGGGAAAGTTCGTAGTGGCGCTGACCACAACGGACTTTCCCCGTAGTGGTTCTCGGAGTGGTTCTCGGAGTGGTTCTCGGAGGGCGGCGGGGGCATGGCGCTGTCACTATGGATAGGTGGCGCTGTCGGGATCGGGGTGGCGGGGGCGGACGGCCGGGCCGGTGCGGATGGTTCATCTGGGGCTCGGCAACTTCTTTCGGGCCCATCAGGCCTGGTACACCGAGCACGCGGCCGATGCCGGTGACTGGGGTTACGCGGCGTTCACCGGCCGGAGCCCGCAGTTGGCGGAGGCACTCCGCGAGCAAGGCGGCGCCTACACCCTGGTCACGCGGGCAGCCGAAGGCGACTCGTTCGAGCTGATCAACGCCCTGTCGGCGGTCCACCCAGCCGACGACCAGGCCGCCCTGGCCGGCTACTTCCGCCGCCCGGAACTCGCGGCGGTAACGCTGACGGTCACCGAGGCTGGTTATCACGCCAGCAAGGCCGGCAGCATTGACCCGGAGGGACGACCCCCCGTAGCCCCCCGCAGGGTACTCGACGTAACGCGTCCAGAGGTCGCGGCCGACCTCGCCGCGCTGCGGGACGACCTGGCGGCGCCCGTTCGGACCGCGCCGGCGAAGCTCATCGTCGGCCTGGCGGCCAGGCGCGAGGCCGACGCCGGCCCGCTGGCCGTCGTCCCGTGCGACAACCTGCTCTCCAACGGCTCGCTGACCCGCCGGATTCTCGGCGAGCTGGCCGAACTGATCGACGACGGGCTGGCCGCCTGGATCGACGAATCGGTCAGCGTCGTCACCACGATGGTCGACCGAATCACGCCGCCGGCCACCAAAGCCGACGAACTCGCGGTATTGCGCCACACCGGTCGCGACGACCGAAGTCCGGTCACCACCGAACCATTCACCGAATGGGCTCTGAGCGGCCGTTTTCCGGTCGGAAGACCACGCTGGCAAGACGCGGGCGCGGTCTTCACGGCTGACATCCTGCCGTTTGAAAAGCGAAAGCTTTGGATGCTTAACGCAACCCATTCGCTGCTCGCCTACGCAGGCTCGATCATCGGCCACGTGACTGTTGCCGATGCGGTGGCCGACGAAGTTTGCCAGGGCTGGCTGGACGAGTGGTGGAACATCGCGGCCGCCCACCTGGACCAGCCTGCTGACGAATTGGCCGGGTACCGGACGGCGTTGTTCCACCGGTTCGAGAACGCGGCGATGGGAGACCGGCTGGACCGGATCGCCGCCGACGGCTCACAGAAACTGCCGGTCAGAGTGCTGCCAGTGCTCCGCGCCGAACGTCAGGCCGGACGACTTCCGGCGGCCGCCACCAGGACGCTGGGAGCGTGGTTGTGCCACTTGCGTGGCCTGGGCGCCGCGGTCAGCGACGCGCGTGCGGACGAGGTTCTGCCGCTGGCGCGCGGCTCGCTCGCGGGAGCGGCACCGCGGGTTCTCTGCTGGCTGGACCCTGAGCTGGCCGACGACCGCGAAGTTGTCGGAGCGGTTATAGACCACGGCAAATTTTTCTCCCGAAATAGGTGAGTATCGGCACAACGCCAGCGGTTCCCCGTGGCGGCCTCTGCACCAGATCCCCGGGGAACCAGCTAGCTAACGCGGCGTCAGCTGGCCTGCGCTACGACCACCCGAGGCTCGCTCGGCAGGCTGATCGACACGCCGTAGGCGACGGCGGCCGCACCGCAGGCGACCAGGGCGCCTTTGGCGCCAAGCGCGTCGGTCAGCAGCGGAGCGATGAGCGAGCCGACGACAATCCCGCCTATGGATGCCGGCAACGCCAGGCCATAGGCGCGGCCGAAGACCTCCGGCGCCAGGGTCCGCTGGAGGCTGGTCTCGGTCACTATCTCGACCAGGATCGAGCCGGTACCGACGAGCGCGATCAGCACTAGCGCCGCCGGGCCCCAGTGAACCAGAGCCAGTGCCATCACCGGCAGGCCGACGGCGGCCAGGGCGACCAGCAGGACGGCGCGCGGGTGCGGGCAGCGCAGCGCGTGGCCGGCCAGCGCGGTGCCGGCCAGGGCACCGGCGCCGAGCCCGGCGAAGAGGTAGCCGTAGCCGTGCATGCCGAGGTTTGCCTGCATCGCCACGCCGAGCAGCAGGATCGTCAGCATGCCGTAGACCAGGCTGCACATGAGGTCCGCGCCGACCAGTTGGAGTACCTGCGGGTGGGTCCGCAGCACCCGGGCGCCGTCGGCCACATCCCGCAGCACGCCGCTGGGCCTCTCGTGAGACCCCGCGGCGGTTGCGGGCCGGAAGGCCGGGTTGGCCGGAATGGCGAGCACAGCGAGTGCGGACAGGCCGAAGGTGACGGCGTTGACCGCGAACGCCAGCCAGGGTGACCCGAGCAGCAGCAGCACGCCGCCGATCGCCGGACCGATGATCAGGCCGAGGCTCGTGACGGCCGACCGGGCCGCGTTCGCTCCCGGCAGGTCAGCGTCGGGCACCAGCACCGGGGTGACCGCCGCGGCGCACGGCAAGTACGGGCTGGCGGCTACGGTCGCCGCGGCGGCGATCAGCGGGACGATCACGATCGGCAGGTGCGTGGTCGCGACTATGGCCAGCAGGACCATCAAGACCAGCCGGAGGACGTCACTGGTCACCATCACCAGGCGGCGGTCGAACCGGTCGGCGATCACCCCGCCGACCGGCCCCAGCACCACAACCGGCACCACTCGCGCGGCGGCGGCGACCCCCGCCCACATGGCGGAGTGCGTGCGCTCAAATACCAAGGTCACCAAGGCCAGGTTGTAGAGCCAGTCGCCGATCTGCGAGACCGCTAGCCCGGCCAGTAGCCGGCGGAACGGCGAATAGGAAAGCGCGGCCCTGATGGTGCCGGATGATCGATTCTGCGTAGTCATCGAGATTGCCCCTCATGCTCAACCGAAGTACTTCCACGATCGGGCTAAGGGCCTCCTCCGCGCATCGGGCGACTGAGGTAGCCGCACCGGAGCCGGTCCTCAGATTGGCCGCGGGTCTCCTTAGCCGGGGAACGAGCATGCCTCAGATGCTGGTGCCGGGGCCTTAGCCAGCCTCAGCCAGTCCAGCAGCCTCAGGTGCCGACGCCCAGGCGATGCGCGATGGCCGCGGCCTCCACCCGGCCGCTCACGCCCAGCTTGGCCAGGATGTTGGAGACGTGCACGCTGGCGGTTTTGGCGCTGATGAACAGCGCCTGCGCGATCTCAGGATTGGACCGGCCCGCCGCGAGCAATTGCAGCACCTCGCGCTCCCGCTCGGTGAGCCCGAACCTGGCCAGTTCGTCCGGCTGCTCTGGTTCCGCGGTGCGCTGCTGTCCGCCGGCCGGCGGATCCAGGCTCAGCCGGATCCGCCGGGCAAAAGCGGCCGCCTCTTCCATGATCGGCGCGGCCCCGATTTGCCTGGCGACCGCATGCGCCTCCTGGATCGCTTCGGCTGCTCGCTCCCTGGCACTGGTTTCGCCGCGGCTTTCTGCTAGCCGCAGCAGAGCGTAGGCCAGCGGATAGGGTTCCTCTGCTTCTCGCCACGCGGCCGCGGCGACAGCCCAGGCATCCTGGTCATCGGCACCGGCTCGCCGGTGCTCGGCGGCGAGCAACGCGTGAAAGGCGTGCGCCGGTGCCGCCGGCTTGGCCAGGCCAGCCGCGACCTGTGCGAGCGCGGCGCAGCGCTGGGCGACTTCGGGCGGAACCTCTTCGCGCCGGTCGCGAAGCCGAGTCGCCTCGTCGGCTTCGACCCGCATTCCCAGCCACAGCAGCGGCCAGGCGTAACGAGCGGATTCCGGCAACTCCACATTCGCGAGGCCGGCCGTGACGGCTTCCCTGGCCGCCGGCAGGTCGCCGCGACCGAGCCCGATCAGCGCCTCCGTATATCGCATGGGCTGCGTGAACTGGACGTCGTCGGTATGACCGACCAGGCGACGGGCCTCGTTCAGCTCTCGGGTGGCTTCGTCATAGTCGCCGCGCATGGCGGCGAGTTCGGCGCGGAGGTGCCGCGTGGTGGCGGCATACAGCCCTTCCGGCTGCCAGCCAAGGGCACGCGCGGTCAACCGGTCCGCTTCCGCCCACCGGCCAAGGCGCAAGAGCGGTTCGGCCTGATTGCCCGCCAGATAGGAACCCAGCGTGCGGGCCATGCCCACTCGCTCGGCGAGTTCGAGACCCTCGGCGGCAGTCCTGACCGCTTCGAGGTGCCGTCCGAGCATTTCCTCGACGTCGGACAGATTGATGTAGCCGCGCAGCGCGGTGGTCGGGATATCAAGCTCCAACGCGAGGCGCACGCCAGAATGCAGGGGCCCCAGACCGGCGTCGACCGGCCCCAGATACGAGCGCGCCGAGCCCAGTGTGATCGCCGCGTCGGCCGCCACGTCCCTGGCCCCCACCGCCTCGGAGACAGCGATCGCCTGTTCGGCCAGTTGAGCGCCATCGGCCATTTCCGCATCGTGCAGCTGGGTTGCGGCCAGCGCCGCCAGCACGACCGCGCGGGCCCGGCTCGGCTGGTCATCGGGGAGCAGTGCCAGCGCCTCGCGTAGCGATCGAACCGCCTCTGGCTGATGACCGCCATCGCGCTGGGCCAGCGCGTACCGTTCGAGCAGCAGCGCTCGGCGCACCGGATCGGCTCCGTCCGGCAGTTCGGCCAGTACATCAGCCAGCAGGGACTGGGACCGGTCGAGCGCACCGGATCGGTAGGCGGCCTCGGCCGCGAGGCGACCCAGCTCGACCTGGTCGATGCCGGTGCGCTCCGGCGCGTCGGCGACTCGCGGCCAGATCTCCTGCGCTCGCTCTAGATACCGCAGCGCCTCCGCCGAGGCATACGCATTGGTCGCGTGCTGGGCGGCCTCGATGGAGGCCATCAGGGCGCGCGGAAGGTCGAGGGCGGCGTACCAGTGGTAGGCCAGAGCGGCCGGCAGCGCCGCCTTGTCTCCCGCTAGTGAAGGATCGCTGGTCAGCGCCTCGCCGTAGGCGGCATGCAGCCGGACCCGCTCGCCGGGCAGCATGTCCTCGTACACCGCGTCCCTGGTCAGAGCGTGCCGGAACGCATAGCCCTGACCGCTCGGATCGACCTGGAGCAGATGACTATCCACCGCTTCCCGCAGGCCCGCGAAGAGATCGGCTTCGCTGATCGCCGCCACCTCGGCCAGCAGTCGATCAGGGACCGTCCGGCCGGAGACCGAAGCGATCCGCAGCAGCCGCTGGGCGCCAGCGCTGAGTGCGTCCGCCCGGCTGAGCAGCACGTCCTTGAGTGACGGCGGCAGGTCGGCCAGGTCCCCGTCGGCGTGCACCACTCCGGCGAGTTCCTCGACGAGATAGGCGTTGCCACCCGACCGGTCGAACACGACGTCCACGACGCCGGCCGTGGGCGCCGCGCCTAGGATCGCCGAGAGCTGGGCTGAGACTTCGTCGCGCTCGAACCTGCGCAGTTCGATCCGGCCGATGGAGCGCACCCGCTCCCACCCGGTAAGCAATGGCCGCAGCGGATGGCGCCGGTGAAGCTCATCGGACCGGTAGGTGGCGACCAGCAGGACCCGTGCTTCCCGCAGCGACCGGGCCAGGAAGGCGATCAGGTCCAGGGTGGACTGATCGGCCCAGTGCAGATCCTCGATGAGAAGCAGCACGGGTTGCCGATCGCTGAGGCGCTGCAGCAGGCCAAGGACCATCTCAAGCAACTGGGCCTTCTGCAGTCCCTCGGGGGGATCGTCACGCGAATTGACCAGGCCAAGTTCGGGCAGCAACCGGGACAGGCCGGTTGCTGCCTGTCCGAGAACCTCGGTCAGGGTGTCGGGATTCAGGCCGCGCCTCAGCGTCCGCAGCGCGTCCACCAGCGGAGCGAGCGGCAGGCCTTCGGCCCCCAGTTCCGCGCACTGGCCAGTCAGGACCAGGAAGCCGGACGCTCTGGCGGCTCGAGTCGCGAACTCGTTCACCAGGCGGCTCTTGCCAACCCCGGCCTCACCGCCGACGAGCGCGAAGCCGGGTTCGCGCGCCTGCGTCCGGTTCATCAGCGCGGTGAGCGAGGCGATCTCATCCCGGCGGCCAATGAACTCCGGGCTCACGAGAGTGACGGCTGCGGTCGAAAACCGCTCCGGCGGCGGATCGCCATAGGAACCGGTCATGTCAGTCGCCGACGCCGAGGCGGTGCGCGACGGTCGCGGCCTCGACGCGCCCGCTCACGTCCAGCTTGGCCAGGATGTTGGAGACGTGCACGCTGGCGGTCTTGGCACTGATGAACAACGCCTGCGCGATCTCGGGATTGGACCGGCCCGCCGCGAGCAACCGCAGGACCTCGCGCTCCCGGTCAGTGAGCCCGAACCTGGCCAGCTCGTCGGCTGGCTGCGGCTCCGCCGAGTCCTGTTCTCCGGCTTCCGCCGGGTCCAGGCTCAGCCGGGCCCGCCGGGCGAAGGCGGCGGCCTCGGCGGCGACCGCCGCGGCGCCGACTCCCTCCGCGAGCGCGTGCGCCTGCCGAACCGCCTCGGCGGCCTGCTCCCGCGCGCCGGTCTCGCTATGTGCCTCCGCCAGTCGTAGCAGGGCGTACGCCAGCGGATAGGGCTCGCCGGCCTGCTGCCACGCAGCCACGGCGGCGGACCAGGCGTCCACGTCGTTGGTCCCGCCCCGGCTCTGCTCGGCGCCGATCAGCGCCAGATATCCGTGTGACGGCGCCGCCGGCCGGGACAGTCGCTCCGCGACTTGCACCAGTGCGCTGCAGCGCTGGGCGACCTCGGGGGGAACCTCCTCGTGCCGGTCCCGGCATCGGATCGCCTCATCGGCCTCGACCCGCATTCCCAGCCACAGCAGTGGCCAGGCGAACCGAACGGATTCGGGCAGCTCGGCATCCACGATCCCGGCCGTGACCGCTTCCCTGGCCGCCCGCAGATCGCCGCGGCCCAGCCCGATCAATGCCTCGGCATACCGCCGGGGCTGCATGAACTGAATATCCGTAGTCTGACCTAGGACCCGGTGAGCATCCCGCTGCTCGCGAACGGCCTCGTCGTAGCGACCGCGCATGGCCGCTAGTTCTGAGCGAAGCTGGTGCAGGGTGCCGGCGAACACCCCTTCTGGCTGCCGGCCGAGGGCCCGCGCGGTCAGCCGGTCGGCCTCCGCCCACCGGCCGAGGCGCATGAGCGGTTCAGCCTGGTTGCCGACTAGGTATGAACCCAGGGTGCGGGCCATGCCCATTCGCTCGGCGAGTTCGACCCCCTCGCTCGCGGTCTGGGTCGCTTCGAGGTGGCGTCCGAGCAGTTCCTGAACGTCGGACAGATTGATGTAGCCACGCAGCGCGGTAAACGGTATGTCGAGATCAAGCGCCAGCCGCACGCCAGAGCTCAGCGGGCGCAGGCCGGCTTCGGCCTGGCCCAGATAGGAACTCGCCGAGCCGAGCGTGATGGCCGCGTCCGCCTCCACATCCCTGGCCCCGGCGGCCTGGGCGGCGGCGATCGCCCGGGCGGCCACCTCGGCCGCGTCCGCCATTTCCGCGCCGCGCATCTGAGTGGAGGCCAGCGTCGCCAGCACGACCGCGCGGGCTCGGCTCGACTGGTCAGCGGGAAGCAGCGCCAGTGCCTGCCGAAGCGACTGAACCGCCTCTGGCTGCCGGCCTCCATCTCGCTGGGCCAGCGCATACTGCTCGAGCAGAAGCGCCCGGCGCACCGGATCGGCCCCGTCCGGCAACTCGGCCAAGACGTCGGCCAGCAGGGACAGCGACCGGCTAAGCGCACCTGATCGGTAGGCCGCCTCCGCCGCGAGCCGACCCAGTTCGACCTGATCGATGCCGGTGCGCTGCTGTGCGTCCGCGACCCGGGGCCAGATCTCCTGGGCCCGCTCCAGGTATCGCAGCGCCTCCGCCGGCGCATAGGCGGTCATCGCGTGCTGGGCCGCTTCAATGGCTGCCGTCAGAGCCCGGGGCAGATCGAGCGCCGCATACCAGTGGTAGGCCAGCGCGGCCGGCAGCGCCGCGTTGTCCCCGGCTAGCGCAGGATCGCTGGCCAGCGCCGCACCGTAGGCTGCGTGCAGCCGGACCCGCTCGCCAGGCAACATGTCCTCATAAACAGCGTCCCTGGTCAGGGCATGCCGGAACGCGTAACCCAGGCCGCTCCGGTCGACTAGGAGCAGTTGACTGTCCACCGCTTCGCGCAGGTCGGCGAAGAACTCGGCCTCGCCGATCCCGGCCACCTCGGCCAGCAGCCGGTCAGAGACCGTCCGCCCGGCGGTCGAGGCGACCCGCAGCAGCCGCTGCGCACCCGGGCTGAGCGCATCCGCCCGGCTGAGCAGCACGTCCCTGAGCGAAGGCGGCAGGTCAGCGAGGTCACCCTCGGAGTGCACCGCCCCGGCGAGTTCCTCGACCAGGTACGCGTTCCCGCCGGAGCGGTCGAAGACAACGTCAACGACGTCGGGCGCGGGAGCAGCGCCGAGAATCGCCGTGAGCTGGGCCACGACCTCGTCGCGCTCGAATCTGCGCAGCTCAATCCGGCCGATCGAGCGCACTCGCTCCCACCCGGTCAGCAGCGGCCGCAGCGGATGACGTCGATGAAGTTCATCGGAGCGGTAGGTAACCACCAGCAGCACCCGCGCCTCGCGCAGCGACCGGGCCAGGAAGGCGATCAGATCCAGGGTGGACTGGTCGGCCCAATGCAGATCTTCGATGAGGAGCAGGACCGGCTGGGTGTCACCGAGGCGATGCAATAGCCCGAGGACCATCTCAAGCAACTGCGCCTTCTGCAGAGCCTCGGGTGGACTTCCATGCGGATCTACGAGGCCGAGCTCGGGCAGCAGGCGGGTGGCCAGGCCGGCACCGGCCTGGCCTAGCACCTCGGCTAGGGCCGGGGGTTTCAAGCCGCGCGTTAGCGTCCGCAACGCATCCACCAGCGGGGCGAGCGGCAGGCCCTCGGCTCCCAACTCGACACACTGGCCGGTCAGGATACGGAAACCGGACTGGCTGGCCGCCAGGGCCGCGAACTCGGTCACCAGGCGGCTCTTGCCGACCCCCGCTTCGCCGCCGACCAGCGCGAACCCGGGCTCACCCGCCTGGGTTCGGTTCATCAGCGCGGTCAGGGACGCGATCTCCTCCCTGCGGCCAATGAACTCCGGGCTTACGACGGAGACGGTCATAGCCGGAACAGCTGGCGCAGCCGGCGGCCCCGCATCGGCCGACGTCGGGTGGAACGCAGCGGTGGCTTGATCGGCTGCCCGCGCCAGCAGTTCCCGGTCGGCAGCTGACAACTCGAGCGCCTCGGCGATGAGCCGCACGGTCGATAGTCTCGGTGCGGTACGCCGTCCCTGCTCTATCGCCGCGATCGTGGCCGGACTGATTCGGCACTGATCCGCGAGAGCCTCCTGGGTGAGGCTGGCCGCAACTCTGAACCGCCGCAGCAGCTCGCCAAAGGAATCGGCCATTGCAGGAATATCCCACGCTCGTAAGCCCGAGTCCAAGGCAGGACAAGCGGAAGACTTCGGGGCGCTGGGTGACGCGAAGTCTTCCGCTTCATGAAACCCAGAGCCGCCCCGCCGCTGCCCGCCACCGACTCACCGAGGCAGTCGACTCAAACCGCCGCACGGGTTGAGTCGCCCGGACTAGCCGACGCATCCCGGCCAGCTCACCTGGCGCGGCTCCGAGTACCCGGGCCTGGACCAGCACGTTGCCCAGCGCGGTCGCCTCGACCGGGCCAGCCAGGACCGGAAGCCCGCACGCGTCGGCCGTGAGCTGGCACAGCAACTCATTCCGCGCCCCCCCGCCAACCAGGTGAATGACATCGACGGCCAGCCCAGACAGTCGTTGCACCTGGTCAACCGCCCGCCAATGGGCAAGCGCCAGCGAATCGAGCACGCACCGCACCGTTTCCGCCGGACCAGCCGGCACTGGCTGCCCAGTCCGCGCACAGAAATCAGCGATCCGCACTGGCATATCACCAGGCGGCAGAAACACGAGATCGTCGGGATCCACGACCGTCCGCAACGGCGAGACGCGCCCCGCCTCGACCAGCAGCGTCTCCAGGTCTACAGCGAGACCGGCCGCCGCCCAGGTCCTGATCGACTCCTGCAGCAGCCAGAGCCCCATCACGTTGCGCAGGTACCGCACCGTCCCGTCGACTCCGGTCTCGTTGGTGAACGAAGCCAGCCGGCTCTCCTGCGTCAGCACCGGCCGTTCGAGTTCCACCCCGACCAGCGACCAGGTGCCGCACGAGATGTAGCAGAACCCGGACCCGGCCGCCGGCACCGCGACTACTGCCGAAGCCGTATCGTGCGAAGCCACCGCGACGACCTTCGTCGAGCCCGGCAACCCGGAGGCGTCCAGCGCTTCGGGCAGCAGCGGCCCGATCTCCTCACCGGGCCGCCGCAACGATGGAAAGATCCCGGTCGGCAGGCCCGCCCGCCTCATGACCGGCGTCGCCCACTTCCCCGTGGTCACGTCCAGCAGCTGGGTGGTGGAGGCATTGGTGATCTCGGCTCCGACCCGGCCGGTCAGCCAGTACCCGAGCAGGTCGGGGATCATCAGGAAGTCGCGAGCCGCCTCAAGCTGGGGTGATCCGATCGCCGAGACCAGCTGAAACAGCGTGTTGATCGGCAGCTCGGCGATCCCGGTCACGGCGTAGAGCTCGGCCGCTCCGAGCTCGGCCAGCACTTGCCCGGCGACACCGGTCGTCCGGCCGTCCCGGTAGTGCACGGGGTTGCCGAGCAGCGCACCGGTGTAGTCGAGCAGCCCGTAGTCCACGCCCCACGAGTCAATCCCGATGCTGGTCACCGCGCCCGCCGCCCGAAGACCGTCGAGAACCTGCGCGTACAACCCGAGCACGTCCCAGTAGACGGTGCCGGCCACAGTCACCGGCCGGTTGTCGAACCGGTGCGCCTCACGCAGCTCCAGCCGGCCGTCCCCGACCAGGCCAGTCATCACCCGCCCGCCGGACGCTCCCAGGTCAACCGCCGCGACCAGCGAAGCAGAGCTCATCGCAGGAACGCCGCCGCCACGCCCGCGTCCACCGGGACCAGCAGCCCGGTCGTGAGCGACAGCTCCCCGGCCGTGATGGCGACGACGGCAGAAGCCACGTGCTCGGGCAGCACCTCCCGCTTGAGCAAGGTCCGCTGCGCGTAGAACGCCCCCAGCTCCGACTCCGGCACCCCGTACACGGCCGCCCGGTTAGCGCCCCAGCCCCCCGCGAAGATCCCGGACCCCCGCACCACGCCATCGGGGTTGATCCCGTTGACCCGGATCCCGTGCTCTCCGAGTTCGGCCGCGAGCAGCCGGACCTGGTGAGCCTGGTCGGCCTTGGCCGCCCCGTAACCCACGTTGTTCGGCCCGGCGAAGACCGCGTTCTTGCTGCAGATATAGATGATGTCGCCGCCCATCCGCTGGCTAATCATCACCCGAGCCGCCTGCCGCGACACCAGGAACGATCCGCGCGCCATCACGTCGTGCTGCAGATCCCAGTCCGCCGCCGTGGTTTCGAGCAGCGGCTTGGAAATGGACAGCCCGGCATTGTTGACGACCAGGTCGACCCCGCCGAACGCCAGCGCGGCCGTGCAGAACGCCCCTGCGATCCCGTCCTCATCGGTCACGTCCACGCCGACCGCGACGGCCGCGTCGCCCGGGCGGGATCCGGGGGGTCCCGCCCGCTGCACGCCTCGCCCACCGCCCGGGCCAGCTCCGCCGATCTCCTTGGCCACGGCCTCCGCCGCCGCCGAGTCCTTATCCGCGACCACGACGCACGCGCCCTCGGCCGCCAGTCGCAGCGCGGCCGCCCGGCCGATGCCCGAGCCGCCGCCGGTGACCAGCGCGACCCGCCCGGCCAGCCGCTTGGGCTTGGGCCGCCGCCGCAGCTTCGCCTCTTCGAGCTCCCAGTACTCGATCCGGAACTTCTCGCTTTCCGGTATTGGCGCGTACCTGGAAACCGATTCCGCTCCCCGCATCACGTTGATCGCATTGACGTAGAACTCACCGGCCACCCGCGCGGTCTGCTTGTCGGCGCCGAAGCTGAACATGCCGACGCCCGGCACGAGCACGATCGCCGGGTCGGCCCCTCTCATCGCGGGGGAAGAAGCCGTCGCAAAGCGCTCATAATAAAGCTTGTAATCTTTTCGGTACGTTGCGTGAAGCTCACCCAATCGCTCGATTACCGCCTCTAGCGGCGCGGTGGGCGGCAGGTCAAGCACCATCGGCCGGATCTTGGTCCGCAGGAAATGGTCAGGGCACGACGTACCGAGCGCGGCCAGTTCCGGGTGCTGCTCGCTGGCCAGGAAGTCGAGCACGACCTCGCCGTCGGTGAAATGCCCGACCTGACGGTGATCGGTCGACGCCAGGCCCCGGACAAACGGCGCCAGCTCCGCCGCCCGGCTCATCCGCTCGGACTTCGGCAAGGCCGTAAATTCTTCAACCTTTCGGGAGAAAGCATGGCCGTCGCCGGTCCGGTCGAGAAAGGCCTGCGCCGCCCGGATGATCTCCAGTGAGTTCGCCTCGCACTCGGCACTGGTCGCGCCCCAGGCGGTGATTCCGTGCCCGCCGAGAATCACGCCGATGGCGTCCGGGCGAGTCCGGTAGACCTCAGCGATCTCCAGCCCGAGCTGGAACCCAGGCCGCCGCCACGGCAGCCACGCGACCCGGTCACCGAAGCAGGCCCTGGTCAAAGCCTCGCCGTCGGCCGCCGTCGCGAGCGCGATCCCGGCGTCGGGGTGCAGGTGATCGACGTGCGCGGCGCCGACCAGCCCGTGCATGGCCGTGTCGATCGACGGCGCGGCGCCGCCCTTGCCGTGCAGGCAGAAGTCGAACGCGGCGACCATCTCGTCTTCGCGGTCCTCGCCCGGGTAGACGCCGGTCAGTGCCCGCAGCCGGTCAAGGCGCAGCATCGCCAGGCCGTCCGGCGTCAGCGTGCCGAGGTCGCCCCCAGAGCCCTTGACCCAGAGCAGTTCGGCCGGCTCGCCGGTGACCGGGTCGGTCGCCGAACCCTTGGCCGAGGTGTTGCCGCCGGCGTAGTTGGTGTTGCGCGGATCGGCGCCGAGCCGGTTGCTCCGCGCGATCAACTCGGCGACTTCGGGGGCAAGCTGCGGGCTCATCGTGTCCCTTCCTGACTAGTCCGCGGGAACCCAGCAGACCGGCAGCGAGCCCGTGGGGTTCACGAATCAGTCCTAGCTGTTCCAGCCGGCCGGGGTACCGCCGATCCGCCCGGCAACGATCTTCTCGGCGTAGCCGCTGGCCGCATAGGCCGCCATCGGGTTCGGGTCGAGCCCCTGCTCGGTTCGGAGTTCGGCCAGCAGCGGCCGCACGTCGGTGTTGTAGGCGTCCATGAACACGCCGTTGGCGCCGAGCACGTCACCGGCCTGCTGGGCGGCGGTCAGGGCCTCCGCATCGATGAGCAGTGCCTTGGCCGTCGCTTCCTGCACGTTCATCACCGAGCGGACCTGGGCGGGGATCTTCGGCTCGATGTTGTGGCACTGGTCGAGCATGAACGTCACGCCAGCCTCCGGTGCGAGCGCCCCGGCCACGACGACCTCGTGCATGATCCGGAACAGCTGGAACGGGTCGGCCGCCCCGACCATCAGGTCGTCGTCGGCGTAGAACCGGCTGTTGAAGTCGAACCCGCCGAGCCGCCCGACTCGCAGCAACTGGGCGACGATGAACTCGATGTTCGTGCCGGGCGCGTGGTGCCCGGTGTCGACGATCACCGCGGCCTTCGGCCCGAGCGCCAGGCAGTGCAGCAGCGAGGTGCCCCAGTCGGGCACGTCGGTCGAGTAGAACGACGGCTCGAACAGCTTGTACTCGAGCACGAGACGCTGGTCGGACCCGAGTCGTTCGTAGACCGCCGCCAGCGATTCGGCCAGCCTTTCCTGGCGTCCCCTGATGTCGTCCTGGCCCGGGTAGTTGGTGCCGTCGGCGAACCACAGCTTCAGGTCGGCCGACCCGGTGGCGTCCATGATGTCGACGCATTCCAGCAGGTGGTCGAGCGCCTTGCGCCTGATCCTCGGGTCGGCGTTGGCGACGCTGCCGAGCCGGTAATCGTCGTCCTGGAACGTGTTGGAGTTGATGGTCCCGATCCGGACTCCGTGGTCGAGCGCGTGCGCGGCCAGCGCCGCGTAGTCATCGGCCTTGTCCCAGGGAATGTGCAGCGCGACGGCCGGTGCCGATCCGGTGAACTTGTGGACCTGGGCCGCGTCCTCGATCTTCTCCTGCGGCGTGCGGGGCACCCCGGGCTGGCTGAACACCTTGAACCTGGTCCCGCTGTTGCCGAAGGCCCACGACGGTAGCTCGATCTGGTGAGCCGTAAGGGCTGCCTTGACGGCGGTCACGGTGCGCATCTGGTCATCTCCTGGCGAAGCCATCAATCAAGGTGAAATATCTCACTGACCCGGCGGAACCCCTCGTCCGGACGCTGCTGTGTTTGCTGACACTGGCCGGCGCCTTTCCTGAGGCCGGCCAACCGGTCACCCGGGCTCCCGGGAACATCGGGGAAAGATCGATGCTGTCTGAACGACATCGATCTTTCCCCGATGTCAGGCGGGCCCGGTCGGGCCAGCACCGCGTCAGAAGTTGAATTGGCTGATGTTGGCCTTGTTGAACACGAAGGGCGGGCCGAGCAGCACGGTGTTGTCCGCGCCGACCGTGAACTTGCCGAGCTTGCCGGCCGTGAAGGTCTGACCAGCGGCGCCGGTGATCTTCCCTGAGGCGAGCAGCACGCCCGCGTAACCGGCCAGGAAACCGAGGTCGGCCGGGTTCCACAACTCGAACGCGGTGATCGTTCCGTCACCGACGAATTTCTTCAGCGAGTTCGGGGTGCCGAGACCGGTGAGCGCGATCTTGCCGCGGTACTTGGGCGTGTCGAGGACCTGAGCGGCCGCCAGGATGCCGACCGTGGTGGGCGAGATGATGCCCTTCAGGTCCGGGTACTGCTGGAGCAGCCCCTGGGTGACCTGGGTCGCGGTCGTCGGGTCGTCGTTGCCGTACACCGTCGTGACCAGCTTCATCTTCGGGTACTTCTTCAGTTCCTTCTTCATGTAGGCGATCCAGGCGTTCTGGTTGGTCGCCGAGGCGGCGGCCGACACGATCGCGATCTCGCCGGTGTCGTGGATCTCCTTGGCGAGCACGTCGACCTCGCTGGTGCCGATCTGCGCGGTCGACGCCTGGTTGATGAACAGGTCACGGCAGGTCGGAGCGTCCGAGTCGTACGTGATCACGGTGATGCCCTTGGCCATCGCCGCCTTCAGCGTCGGGCACAGTGCCGTCGGGTCAGTCGCGGAGACGATCAGCACGTTCGCGCCCTTGGTGATCGCGGCCTGAATGGCCGGGATCTGCGAGGTCGGGGTCGCCGCGGTACCGCTGGTCTCGGTGCCCGTCTCGCCCAGCTCAGCCAGGGCGGCCAGCGCGCCCCCCGACTTGACGCTGTCCGAGGTGGTGAAATACGGGTTGCCGAGGTTCTTCGGGATCACGAAGACCTTCAGTCCCGTCTTGAGGCCGCTGCCCCCGCCACCCCCGCTGCTCGACGAGGACGAGTTGGACGAGGGCTTGGACGAAGACGAGCTTCCCGACGAGCACGCCGCGAGCATTCCCACGGCGAGCATAAGCACCGCGGGGGCGAATAGTGCCCGACCCCTAGTGGTTCCTCTCACGGTTGAATCCTTTCAATCGAGTCGATCAAAACGCATGCCTAGGGACTGGCCAATGCCAGTGCTACTGGGGTTAGTGGGCGGTGGTGGGTTTAGACATGAGGCTTTTGAGTTTCAGACTGCGGATTCTGGCCACTAGCACGCCGAACTGCGGCACGAAGACGCTGATGAGCAGCAGCGCGCCGACGACGATGCCATAGGCCTCCTGGTTGAACGGCGTCAGCAGCAGCGCGTTCTGAAGCAGCGCGAACGCGACGAAGGCGAGCACGACGCCGGGGATCGAGCCCTTGCCGCCGAAGATCGAAACCCCGGCCAGCAAGACGATCGCGACGACATTGAGCTCGGCACCGAGGCCGTTGCCCTGGACGGCGGTCGACAGCCGGAACGTCCAGAGCGCGCCGGCGACGGCGCAGATCAGGCCGGACACCACGAACAGGCCGGTCTTGATCCGCTTGACCCTGATCCCGGAGAACAGCGCGGTTTCGGCGTTGTTGCCCATCGCGAAGATCGACCGGCCGAGCGGGGTCGCGTGCAAGACGACGCCGAAGATGACGGCCAGCACGATGAAGATCGCGATCGACCACGGGACGTTGCCCAGGTGCGGTACGGGCAGCACGCCGATCGTGGCGTAAGGAGACGGGAAGCTAGAGATCGAATTGGAGCCGAGCAAGATCACGGCGATGCCCCGGTACAGCGCCAGCGTGCCGATCGTGACCGCGAGCGACGGCAGTCCGGCCCTGGTCACCAGCAGGCCATTGATCAGCCCGGCGGCGGCCCCGGCGACGAGCAGCACGACGAAGATTCCCAGCATCGGCCAGTGGTCGTTCCACAGCACGCCGAGCAACGCGCTGCTCATGCCGAGGATCGAGGCCACGGAAAGGTCGATCTCGCCGCTGATGATGATCAGCGTCATCGGCAGCGCCATGATCGCGAACTCGCCGTTGCTGACGCCCGCGTTGAACAGGTTCCCGCCGGTCAGGAACTGGCCGGGGGCGTCGATCGCGCCGAACAGGAAGATCGCCACTACCAGAATGAACAGGCCGCTCTCCCAGCGCACCGACTGCCGCACCAGGCCCGTCAATGCCGGGCGGCTCACGCTGTGCTGGCCAGGGTGGTTGGGCGGGGGGCGCAGCGGGCGGGACCCCCTTAGACCCCCGCTATCTAGCACGGGAACTCCTCAGCCGTAGGGCGGCGAGCAATCGCACCCCGATCGCGCGGTCGAGGCTGATCGCGACCAGCAGCAGGAAACCGGCAATCGCCTGGTCCCAGAACGGCGAGATTCCGAGCACGTACAGCGCCGACGTGATCGTGCTGAGCAGCAGCGCGCCCACGGCGGCGCCGATCACGCTGCCGCTGCCGCCGAAGATCGCCACACCGCCGACCACGACGGCCGCTATCACCGCAAGCTCGTAACCGGTACCGGCGGTCGAGTCGATGGTCTGGTACTCGGTTGCCCAGAGCACGCCCGCGACGCCGGCGATCGCCCCGCTGATGACGAACGCGGTGCAGATCCGCTTGGCGACACCGATGCCGGCCAGCCGGGCGGCGTCCGGGCTCGATCCGATCGCGTACAGCTCCCGGCCGGACCGGAACGAACGCAGGTAGTAGGCGCCGAGACCGACCAGTACGGCGATCCCGATCGCCAGGTACGGCACGCCGAGCACGTTCGCCCGGGCGATCTGGATGAAGCTTGACGGCAAGGTCGAGGCGATGACCTCGTTGCCGCCGACGATCAGGATGTCGATGCCGCGCACGATGTAGAGCGTGGCCAGCGTCACCACCAGGCTGGGCACCCGGCCGAGCGAGACCATGAGACCGTTCGCGAAGCCGCAGGCCACTCCGATCGCCAGGCCCACGGCGAACACGGCCAGGATCGAGATGCCGTGATGCTGGCCGAACAGGTTCGACGACACGTAGGCCGACAGGCCGAGCACCGAGCCGATCGACAGGTCGACGTTCCTGGTGATCACGACCATCGTCTCGCCGAGCGCGAGCAGCGCGAAAATGGTGGTATTGGTCAGCACGAACGTGATGTTGGTGCTGGACAGGAACCTGTGCTGCACGATGAACGTCACCGCGACGAACACGATCAGCACGGCGACGATGCCGGATTCCCTGATCCGGAAGATCCGCTCGGTCAGCCGCCGAGAGTCGGCCCCCCGAGTCGGGCGAGCGGACTGACCTGCGTCAGTGAGAGCGGCGTTCATGAGGATTGCGCTTCGTACTGGCCGGTCGCGGCGGCCATGATGGATTCCTCGCTGGCTTCTTGGTAGCCGAACTCGGCGGTCAGCCTTCCTTCGCGCATGACCAGGATCCGGTCTCCGATCGCCAGGACCTCCGGCAACTCCGAGGAGATCATCAGCACCGCGACCCCGTCGCTGGCGAGCTGGACCAGCAGCCGGTGCACTTCGGCCTTGGTGCCGATGTCGATTCCTCGCGTCGGCTCGTCGACGATCAGCACCTTGGGCTGACGGCCGAGCCATTTGGCCAGCACGACCTTCTGCTGGTTCCCGCCGGACAGCCGGGATACCGGGTCGGTGAGCCGGCCGTATTTCAGGCTGAGCCGCTGGGCCCAGTCGGAGGCGAAGGAGCGTTCGGCCCCGGAGGAGATGAGGCCGCGTCGCTGCAGCCGGTGCAGTGAGGCAAGCCCGACGTTCTGCTGGATCGACATCTCCATCACCAGGCCCTGCTGGCGGCGGTCCTCCGGGACGTAGCCGATTCCGGCCTCCATCGACGCGGCGGGTGAAGCCTTGCGCAGCGGTTGTCCGCCGAGTCGCACGCCGCCGGCGTCGTAGCGGTCGATACCGAAGATCGCCCGGGCGACCTCGCTGCGACCGGATCCAACCAGCCCGGCCAGGGCGACGATCTCGCCAGCCTTGACCTCAAAGGAGATGTCGATGAACACCCCTTCGCGGGTCAGTCTCTGCACCTGAAGAACTGCGGTGCTGGCCCGGGGGGACCCCTCAGGCGCCGCCTTCCCTCCTCCCTCCTCCGCTTCGCTCCCCCGGTCGTCAGTCCAGGCGGCACCGCGCCGCTCCCGGACCGGCATCTCGCGGCCGACCATCGCCCTGACCAGGTCGTCGGGGCTGACATCGTCGACCATCGCCGTCAGTACATGAGCGCCGTCGCGCATCACAGTGGCGCGCTGGCAGATCTCGAAGACTTCTTCCAGCCGGTGGGTGATGAACAACACCGCCGCAGCGGACGCGCAGAGTGTTCTGACCACCTCAAACAGCCTGGCGACCTCGGCGGCCGAGAGCGCGGCGGTCGGCTCGTCCATCACGATCACGCGGGCGTCGAGCGACAGCGCCTTGGCGATCTCGACCAGCTGCTGGTCGGCGATCGACAGGCCGCGGCAGATCCGGTCCGGGTCGAGCGGTACCCCCAGGCGGGCGAACAGCTCGACCGACATCTCCCGGAGCAACCTCCGGTCGATCCGCCGGAAGCCGCGCAGCGGCTGACGGCCCATGAAGATGTTTTCTGCTACCGAAAGGTCTGGAAAGAGCGTGGGTTCCTGGTAGATGACCGCGATCCCGGCAGCCTGAGCGGCGGCTGGGCTGTTCAGGCTCACCGGCTGCCCGTTGATCTCGATCTGGCCCGCGTCCGGCTGATGCACCCCGGCCAGCATCTTGACCATGGTCGACTTGCCCGCGCCGTTCTCGCCGAGCAGCGCGTGGGCTTCGCCACCGTAGAGATCGACCGTGCCATCCACGACCGCCCG
The DNA here is from genome assembly GCA_035606435.1 of Streptosporangiaceae bacterium. GTDB lineage: Bacteria > Actinomycetota > Actinomycetes > Streptosporangiales > Streptosporangiaceae > Chersky-822. The sequence continues at coordinate 23,383 of DATNFM010000215.1, forward strand.
CACCGCGCCGAACGACTTAGCCGCATGCCGCAGCGACAGCACCGGCACGTCGGCAAAGGGGTCCAAGGCCTGGCCTCCAGGGGCTGGTCAAGCAAAATCGAGTCTGTAACGTTTCAAGGATGGGTGTATCGTCCGCTTCAGCCCTTCGGGTGTCAAGAGGGAACTCCCGGACGTGACGGGTTTGACACGTTCCAAGATTCAGCTTGACACTTGGCCACAAGGGAGGTTCGAGCCAAAGGCGCGGCGCAGCCTGGACTGACGACCGAGGAGCGCCAGCGACGAGGGAGGAGGGAAGGCTGTGCCAGGGAAGAGGGGAGGGGAGGCGGGCGGGGCCGGAGGCGAGGGGGGTTTGCAACACAGCATCAGGGAAGTCGCGGCTAAGGCCGGGGTTTCTGTCGGCACGGTCTCCAATGTGCTGAACCGCCCGGAGATCGTGGCCGAGTCCACCCGCCGGCGGGTACAGGCCGCGATCAAGCAACTCGGGTTCGTGCGCAACGAGTCGGCCCGCCAGCTGCGAGCCGGCCGGAGCCGGACGATCGGCCTGCTGGTGCTCGACGTCGCCAACCCGTTCTTCACCGACGTGGCCCGCGGCGTCGAGGACGAGGCCAACGAGTCCGGCCTCGCGGTGATCTTGTGCAACTCAGATGACCAGGTCGCCAAGGAGCGCCGCTACCTCGAGCTGCTCGAAGAACACCGGGTCCAGGGCATCCTGATCACCCCGGTCGCGGCCGCCGACGAGCACGTCGCGCGGCTGCAGCGGCGCGGGACGCCGGTGGTTCTGGTGGACAGCCGATCTGTGAACCGGGGTCAGTGCTCGGTTTCCGTGGACGACGTCCTGGGCGGAGAACTAGCGATCGCGCACCTGCTTGAGCAGGGGCATCGCAAGATCGCGTTCGTGGGCGGGCCGATGAGCCTGCGGCAGGTGGCCGACCGCCGCGACGGCGCGGTCCGCGCGCTGGAGGCGGCCGGACAGACCACCGACGTCTTGTACGTCGTCGAGACGACGGCGCTCCACGTCGCGGCGGGCCGGGAGGCCGGGGCCCTGGTCGCCGAGCTGCCGGCCGAGCGCAGGCCGACCGCGATGTTCTGCGCGAACGACCTGCTCGCGCTCGGGGCGCTGCAAGAGATGACCTCGCGCCGGATCAGGGTTCCTGACAGCATCGCCATCGTGGGTTACGACGACATCGACTTCGCGGCCGCCGCCGCGGTGCCGCTGACCTCGGTGCGCCAGCCTCGCCACCAGCTCGGCCGGGCCGCGGCCCAGTTGCTGCTGGAGGAGGCGCTGGACGGCGGCAACCACCAGCACCGCCAGGTCATCTTCGAACCCGAGCTGGTAGTCAGGGATTCGAGCTCGACCAGCCCGGTCGACGCTCCGGTGCGGCTGACACCACAGCCGCGCACCGAGCCTGGACTGGCCATCGAAGGGGTACCGTAGCCCATGCGGATCGCGCTGTTCGTGACCTGTCTCGCTGACACGTTGTATCCGCAGGCCGGAAAGGCGACGGTTCGGCTGCTCGAACGGCTCGGCCACGAAGTCGTGTTCCCTTCCGCCCAGACCTGCTGCGGGCAGATGCACGTCAACACCGGCTACCAGCGCGAGGCGCTGCCGCTGATCCGCAACTACGTCGAGACGTTCGGCGGCTGCGACGTGATCGTGGTGCCGTCCGGATCGTGCACCGCGTCGATCAGGCACCAGCACTCGATGGTGGCGAGCCGGCTAGGCGAGGCTGAGCTCGCCCGCCGGGCCGATGAGCTGGCGAAACGGACCTATGAGTTGTCCGAACTGCTAGTCGACGTTCTACGGGTGGAAGAAGTGGGCGCATATTTTCCCCATAGAGTGGTTTATCACCCGACCTGCCATTCGCTCCGGTTGCTGAGGGTGGGCGACCGGCCGCTGAGGCTGTTGCGCAATGTGGCGGGAATCGATCTGGTGCCGCTGACCGACGCCGAGGGGTGTTGCGGGTTCGGCGGGACGTTTGCGGTGAAGAATGCTGATGTGTCGACCGCCGTGCTCGCAGACAAGATGCGCAATGTGCTGGCGACCGGTGCCGAGGTGTGTACCGCCGGCGACAGCTCGTGTTTGATGCACATCGGCGGGGGCCTGTCCCGGCTGAAGACCGGCGTCAGGACTATGCATCTGGCCGAGATTCTGGCCTCGACCAGGGACGACGGCGCGTGAGCACCTTCCTCGGGATGCCTACCGCTCCGCGCGGGGTTGGGCACCTGCGCGGAGCTGATCCGTTTCCGGTGGCGGCGCGGCGGGCGCTGGGCAACAGCCAGCTGCGGCGCAATCTGGCCAAGGCGACCACGACGATCAGGGCCAAGAGGGCGCGGGTCGTCGGCGAGCTGCCCGACTGGGAGGAGCTGCGGGAGGCCGGGCGGTCGATCAAGGCGCACACGCTGGCCCACCTGGATGAGTACCTGGAGCAACTGGAGCGAGAGGTCACCGCCCGGGGTGGCGCCGTCCACTTCGCGCGCGACGCCACTGAGGCGAACCGGATCGTGACCGCGCTGGTGCGCGCGACCGGGTCGACCGAGGTCGTCAAGGTCAAGTCGATCGCTACCGACGAGATCGGCCTCAACGACGCGCTGGCGGAAGCCGGGATCTCGGCGATCGAGACGGACCTGGCCGAGCTGATCGTCCAGCTCGGGCACGACCGGCCCTCGCACATCCTCGTCCCGGCGATCCACAGGAACCGGGCCGAGATCAGGGACATCTTCCTGTCCGAGATGGACGACGTCGATCCAGAGCTGACCGACGGGCCGAGCGCGCTGGCCGAGGCGGCCCGGCTGCACCTGCGGCGTAAGTTCCTGTCGGCCAAGGTCGGGATCAGCGGAGCGAACTTCGCGGTCGCGGAGACCGGCACGCTGTGCGTGGTCGAGTCCGAGGGCAACGGCCGGATGTGCCTGACCTTGCCGGAGACGCTGATCACCGTGATGGGGATCGAGAAGGTGATCCCGAGCTGGACCGACCTCGGGGTGTTCCTGCAACTGCTGCCGCGTTCGGCCACCGGCGAGCGGATGAATCCGTACACGTCGATGTGGACCGGGGTAACTCCGGGAGACGGGCCGCAGCAATTCCACCTGGTGCTGCTCGACAACGGCCGGACGGCGGCCTTGGCCGATCCGGTCGGGCGGCCGGCCTTGTCGTGCATCCGGTGCTCGGCGTGCCTGAACGTGTGCCCGGTCTATGAGCGGGTCGGCGGGCATGCGTACGGGTCGGTGTATCCAGGGCCGATCGGGGCGATCTTGTCGCCGATGCTGACCGGCGTCGAGGACAACGCGAGCCTGCCGTACGCGTCGTCGCTCTGCGGGGCGTGTTACGACGTGTGCCCCGTCAAGATCGACATCCCGTCGATCCTGGTGCACCTGCGGGCCCGGCACGTGGAAGAGGCGCGTTCTGCTTCCCGGGTGCCTTCGGGTGAGGCGCTGACGATGGCGGCCGCCGCCTGGGTGATGGCGAGTCCTTCTCGGTTTGCGGCGGCGCAGCGGGGCGGACGGCTCGGCAAGATGCTGGGCCGGGGCGGCGTGATCCGGCGACTGCCGCCGCCGCTGTCGGGCTGGACCCAGGCCAGGGATGCGCCTGTACCACCTCGCGAGACGTTCCGGCAGTGGTGGCGCCGCGAGCACGGGCCCGATGACGGCGGAGCCGGGTCGTGAGCGCCCGCGAGGAGGTCCTGGCTCGCATCCGAACGGCACTGAGCCCGGCCAGCACCGACCGACGGCCGCCCCCGCCCCCAACCACGCCGGGCACCCCCAGCACCACCACCCCAGGCGCTCCGGTCACACCCGCCACACTCGCCACAACCGCGCCTGCGGCTTCGGCTTCGGCTTCGGCTTCGGCTTCGGCTTCGGCGGGCAGTATGGGTGCCGAGTCCGACGCCGAGTCGCAGGACTACCGGACGCACACGGAGCTTGATGCCACTGCGCTGCTGGACCTGCTGGCGGATCGGCTGATCGATTACAAGTGCTCGGTTCGCCGCTGCGGGCCAGCCGGGCTGACCGCCACGATCACCGCTGCGATCACCGAACGCGGCGCCCGGCGCATCGTCCTTCCGCCCGACCTGGACCTCCCGCTGCCCGATCCCCTGGAGGTCGCCGCCGGCAGCGAGTGGGTGGTCGACGACGGCACCCTGACCACCTACGCGCTCGATTCGTTCGACGGCGTGATCACCACCGCCACCGTGGCCGTCGCCGAGACCGGAACCATCGTCCTCGACGCCTCACCCGGCCAAGGCCGGCGCGCGCTGACGCTGATCCCCGACTACCACCTCTGCGTCCTCTACAGCCACCAAGTCGTGGGCCTGGTCCCCGAAGCCGTCGCACAGCTGATCCCGAACCGCCCGCTGACCTGGATCAGCGGCCCCTCAGCCACCAGCGACATCGAACTAGACCGCGTAGAGGGCGTCCACGGCCCAAGAACCCTTGAAGTGATCCTGGTCAGCTAACGAATACCTAGCTCAGCTCCCCCATTTCCCTTCGTTAGGGCTCACTTCCCATCCGTTGCACGGTCACAAATGCCATATACAAGACATATTTCAGGTGCAACGGATGGGAAGTCGGCGCAACGGATGGGAAGTCGGCGCAACCAGCGTAAAAGGAAGTTGTCAAGTCGGGGTCGGGTGTTGTTCGCGTGGTGGTGGTGACGTGGGTGGTCGTGTGGCGGCCTGGCGCTGGGGCGGGCGTGCTGGGTGCAGGGGGCTGGCCGGGGGCGTGGCTGGGTGCCGCGCCGGGTGGTTCGGGGCGGCGCGGTGGTGCCGTGCGTGCTGGCCCGGGGTCTTCTCGCTCTACGTAGTGCAAGCGGGCTCGGCCGTTTCCGGGGTCCGGGGTGGCCTGCTCCGACAGCGTTCAACCGGGCTTGTGAGAAGCCCGCGGGCCGGCCGGGGAGGGCTGCCCTGGGTTGCGGACGGGGTTGGTCCCC
>DATNFM010000216.1:0-11748 GCA_035606435.1 Streptosporangiaceae bacterium
CCAAACTATGACAAAAATTGTCCCTAACCCGGGAAGAGACGTCCTAACCAGGGAAAAGTGGTCCGCAATCCGGGAAAAGACCGGCCCGGCGGGCAATCGGCCTGCGGTCCGGCGGTGGCTGAGCGAGCCGAACGGCCGCAAGATCAGAAGCAATAACGCGAGAGCCCCTCTAGCAGCGTCCCAGGTCACGCCGTTGTTCCGTCGGCATGGCTACGACGGCGCTGAACCGCGGGCGTTGCTGTGGCGAGCGTCGATACCGCTAGCCGGGGTTGGTGAAGGTGTTGATGTTGGAGATTCGCCAGTGGGCGCGCAGAAGGACCGCCGTCACGGCGAACATCGCGCCTGAGTAGCTCGCCTGGCCAGTGCCGGCTCGGGTGTCCTGCTGGTTCGCGAAGACCAGGATGCGGGCGCGGTCGCCGGTGAGCAACTCGACCCCGGCTGCTGTCACCTTGGTCACCACGACCAGCTTTTCCTTCGGCGCCTGCTGCTCCACCAGCGCGAACAACTGGTCGTACTGCTTGATCGCGGCGCCGGTCAGCAGCGCCTGCGCGGCCTTGCGCGTCTTGGCGACGTCGGCGTAGCTGTAGGAGAAGATCGTCTCGATCGCGCGGGTGACGTCGCGCTGGACCGACGCCGTCGCGGGCCGGCCGACCAGCGCGGTGTTGGCGGTCGCGGCCGTCGCGCGCAGTCCGTGGCCGGCGACCGTGGCGAACACGCCGAATCCGCCGAAGATCACCGTCGCGGTGCCAATCACCACGGGCCCGAGTACTGCCGGCCTCAGCAGCCGCTTCACTGCCGACCCCCGCCCGCCGCCTGGACCGGGACCTGGCTCAGCCCGCTGAGCTTCCAGCCCGACGCCGTCCTGGCCAGCGTGCCCTCCAGGCGGCTCTGCTTGGTGCTGGCCGCGCCGTGCGCCGGCGTGACCGTGAGCTGGATCGCCACGATGATGACGGCCCGGCCGGACTGGACGTTCAGCTGGGTCAGGGCCGCGTCGAGGATCCGGGCCGACGTGGTCGTCTGGGCCTTGACGATCTGCTCCTCGAACGATGTCTGGCCCGCGACGATCGAGGCGTGCAGCGAGCCGGTGGAGGACTGCAGCCACAGGTTCACGCCGGCGTCGACGTGGCGGTAGTCGAGCGTGTTGAAGTTCAGCACGGCCTGCTCGCCAGACCGCAGTGCCTGGTCGCGGACGCCGGCGTCGCTCGAGACCCGGGGTGCGCTCAGCCAGTACCAGCCGCCGAACGCGGCGAACAGCACCGAGGCGGCCAGCAGCACGATCGCCGTCAGACGTACCGGATCGACCCGCAGGGCGGGCGCGGCCTCCTCGGGTGCGGGATCAGCCTCGGGTGCGGGATCAGCCTCAGGCACGGGATCGACCTCGGCGTCGGTCTCGGAAGAGGTCACGGCGTTACCCCCAGCAGCGAGGCTAGCCCGGGCAGCGCGGCCGGCGGCACGCCACCGCCCGAGGGTGCGTGGGCCGACCCGCGCACGTCCACTCCTGAGCTCGCCGGCAGCGCGCAACTCGCACCCGTGTTCAACACGCCAGGCAGCGTATCCAGCCCGTTACGGAAGTCCGTGCCCTCGTACCCCTTCGTGCACGGCAGCGGGTTAAAGAACGTCAGCGCCACGCCAAACTGCGACCCCTTGTTGTTGATCACCGTCGACCCGATCGCCACGTCGGCCGGCAGCACCGACAGCAGCTCATTCAGCGCCCGGCCGCGCGTCAGCGTGACCTCGGACGTGGTCAGCAGGTTGGCGATCAGCTCGCCCAGCGCCGGGTTAGTCTCCCGCAGCAGGTCAGCCACCTGCGCGGCCGCTTGCGGCCCGGCGGTCAGCAGTTCGCGAAGGCTGCTGTTCGAGTCCGCTAGGGAACGGGAAAGCAAAAGTGCATTTTGGGAGAAAGCTACCAACTCGTTGGTCTCGGCTATCTGAGTGGCGAGCACTTCCCGGGAATCTGAGATCAGCGCCTTGGTGGCCGGAAGCGTGTGATCGGCGGCACTGATCAGCGCGTGGTTGCCGGTGATGATGTCGGCCAGGTTCCCGCCCTGCCCGCCGAACCCGGTCGCCAGTTCATCGGTCAGCTCGCGCAGCGACTTCAGCGGCAGCGACGTGGCGAGGTTGTTGATGGAAGTCAGCAGGCTGGTGACGGGCAGCGGCAGGGCCGTCGAGCGCTCACCGATCACGCTGCCCGCGCTCAAGTAAGGCCCGGCCGTGGCGTCGGGGCGCAGATCCACGTACTGCTCGCCGACCGCGGACAGGTCCGCGACCGCGGCGTGCAGCCGGCTTGGGATCGGCGGGGCCGAGTCGCTGATGTCCAGGTCGGCCTCGATGCCGGTGGCGGTCAGCCGCATGGTGCCGACCCGGCCGACCGAGACGCCTCGATAGGTCACGTCCGCGTCGGGGTAGATGCCGCCGGAGTTGGCCAGGTCCAGGTGCACCACGTAGTAGCCGCTCAGCCCGAAGTACCGGCCGACGTTGGCGTAGTGGATGCCGGTGTAGCCCATCACCAGCACCGCGATCAGCGCGAACGCTGCCACTTTCAGCCTGGTCGCCCTGGTCAGCATCAGGTCTTGCCTTTCTGCTGTGACCTCTTACCCGGGGCCGGGGGCTTAACCGGCGGGATGATCGTGGTGCCCTTCTTGGCTCGCAGCGACAGGAAGGCGTTCAGGTAATCGCCCTTCACGTCGTTCAGCACCTGATTGGTGAACGGGTAGGTGAGCAGCACCTGCAGCGCGTTCGGCAGGTTCGCTCCGGCGTCGGCCAGCGATGCCAGGATCGGGGCCAGCTCGTTCAGGTCGGTGACCAGGCTGGCCTGGCTCGCGTTGATCGTCGCGACCGCGACGCCGGTCAGCTTGTGCAGCGAGGTCAGCATCGCGACCAGTTGCGAGCGCTGGTCGGCCAGCACCTTCAGGCCAGGCGTCAGGTGATCGAGCACGTGCCCGATCTGCTTGTCGCGCTCGACGAGCGTCGTCGAGAGCGTCTTCAGTCCGTCGAGGGCGGTCTTGATCGCGCCGGAGTTCGAGTCCAGGTTGCCCAGGAACGTGTGCAGGTTGCCGATCAGCTCGCGGATCTGCGGCTCGTTGCCGTCCAGGGCCTTGTTCAGCTCGGTGGTGATCGTGTGCAGCTGGTCGATCCCGCCGCCGTTGAGCAGCAGCGACAGCGCCCCGAGAACCTGCTCGACGGTCGCGTTGCTGGTCGTGCGGGTCACTGGAATCACGGCGCCGCCCGCCAGCCGGCCGGCGGGCGCGATGCCGGGCGGTACCGACAGTCCCACGAACTGCTCGCCGAGCAGGCTGGACTGCTCGATCTCGGCGATCGCGTTGGCGGGCAGGTGGACGCTGCCATTGACCAGCATGGTGACGCTCGCGACCCAGCTGCCCTTGGGCAGGAAGATCCTGGTGACCCGTCCGACCGCGACGTTGTTGACCATCACGGCGGACTGCGGCACCAGGTCACCGGCGTCGCCGAACTGCGCTGTGACCTGGTAGGGGTGACTGCCCAGGTTGGCGCCGCCGGGCAGCGGGATGGAGTAGATCCCGTTGTAGCCGCTGTCACCGCTGCAGCCAGTAAGGGCCAAAGCGGTCAGCGCGGCCGCGGCAGCGACTAGGCCGCGCCTCACCGGTTGCCTCCGGCAAGAATCGCCTCAGGCGAGCCGTAGACCGGCCCGACGGCCGGGAGCGGCAGCGGCGGCAGCTGTGCGAGCAGGGAGGACGGTACGGGCACGGTGCCGATCGGCCCAGCCGGGACATCAGACTGCGCCTGAGCCGTATCAAACGCCTTCGCGGCGGTCCCCATGGAGAACTCGTTCAGGTCACCGCGGCCGTCGAGCGTGTGCCGGGTCGCGTCGTAGGCGTTGACCAGGTTGTCGGCAGCGAGCGGCGCGTCGTCCAGGGCCTCCGCCAGCGAGGCGCGCTCGCGGGACAGGATCGAGGTGATCGAGGCCAGCTTGGTCACGTTGGAATCGATCAGGCTCCGGTTGTCCCTGATGAAGCCGTTGACCTGGCTCAGCGCGACCGCGAGGTCCTTGAGCGCGGCGGCCAGGTCGGTGCGGTCCGCGGACAGGAAGCCGGACACGCTGGCCAGCTGATTCTCGGCCAGCCGGACCTGGCCGTCGTTGTTCTTCAGCATGGTGGTGAACCGCTGCAGGAAGACGATCGAGGCGTACAGGTTGTTCGCCGATCCGCCGAGGGTCTTGGACAGGCCGCCGAACTCGGTCAGCATCTCGCGCAGGTACTTGCCGTTTCCGCTAAGGTTCGCGGCCCCGGTCTTGATCAGCGAGCTGAGCGCGCCCTTGGAGTTAGCCCCGTTCGGGCCGAGCGCGTTCGCCAGCTTGGCCAGGCTGGAGTAAACCTCGTCGACCTCGACCGGCACCATCGTCCTGGTCACCGGAATCACGGCCCCGCTGACCATCTTCGGGCCGCGAGTGTACGGCGGCGTGAGCTGGATGTACCGGTCGGCAACCACGCTGGGCGAGATGACGACAGCGCCGGCGTCGGCCGGAACCGGGACGCCTGAGTTCAGCGTCATGACGACCCTGACCCTGGTGCCGTCCGGGGTAACCGAGTTCACCGTGCCGACCGGGACTCCGAGAATGCGCACCGTCGAGCCCGGGTAGACACCGATCGTCTCGGAGAAGTAGGCCGTGACCTTGGTTGTCGGGCTGACCGCGTGGTAGACGAAGAGCCCGGCCGCGATCAGCAACGCCACGACGATGACCGTGCTTGTTGCCAGGATCAGGCGATCCCGGACGGAGGAGGGCAACCTAGCGGCCAGCGATTCAGCGTGCACCATGCTTTCTCCCTCCTAAGTCTCTTGGTATTTGAATTTCTAGGATTTCGGAGGCTCACAGCCCGTAGTGGGCGTGTTTCCCGGAGCAACCGAATGAGCAACCAGGCCGCACAGGTAGATGTCGAACCAGCGGCCGTTTCCTAGGGCGTTGCCGAGCAGCCGGTAGTACGGGCCGGCCAGCGCGATTGCCTGGGCCAGGTCGGCCTGGTCGTTCTGCAGCAGAGTGGTGACGGCGGCCAGCGCCTGCAGAGCCGGGTTGAGGGTCGACTGATCGTCGTTGACCAGGCCGGTCAGCTCGGTGGCCAGGGCCTGGGTGTCGACTAGCAGCGCGTGGATCGCCTGCTGGCGCAGCTGGAGTTCGGCGAGCAGCAGGTTGCCGTCGTGGAGCAGTGAGCTGAATCTGGTGGTCTCGTGCGCCAGCTTGCCGGTGACCTTCTTGGCCTCGGCGAGCAGGCTGGTGACCTCGGAGTCCTTCGAGGCGACCGACCTGGACAGGTTGGCCAGGCCGCTCAGCGCCTTGCGCACGTAGGGCGGGGTGGCGGAGAACGCGTCGGACAGCGTCGCCAGGCTCTTGGTGAGCTCGGCGGCGTTGATCTTGCTGATCTGCTGGCCGACGCCGCCGAACGCCTCGGTGACGTCGTAGGGCGAGGTGGTGCGGGACAGCGGGATCGCGGTGCCCGGGTTCTGCTGGGCGGAGCCGAGCGGATGCAGGGCCAGGTACTTGTCGCCGAGGACGGTCTTGATGTCGATCGCGACGGTGGTCCGGTTGCCGATCCATGCGTTCTTGACCTTGAACGTCACCGCGACCTTGGCGCCGGCGAGGGAGACGCCGGTGACCTTGCCGACCGTGACGCCGGCGATCCTGACCTCGTTGCCCGGCTGCAGGCCGGCGGCCTCGGCGAAGTAGGCCGTGTACCCGGTGCCGCCGCCGATGATCGGCAGGTCGCCGGAGAAGAAGACGGCCAGCGCGATGATCGCGAGCAGCGCGAGGCCGACCAGGGCGATGGTGACCGGGTTGCGCTCCTTGAGCGGCTTGAGCGTGCGGCGGGCGCCTTTGGGCGGCAGGTGCAGGCTTTGGCGGTCCAGGCCGCGGAAGCTGATGCCTCTCATGACGTGCACCGTGCGGCGGTGACCGGGACGCCGCCGAGCGCCTTCTTGCCCGGGGGCGCCGTCTTCACGCCGGTCACCGTGGCGCTGCAGAGGAAGAAGTTGAGCCAGGACCCGTAGGAGGCCAGGCGGGCGATGTCGGTCATCTTGGCCGGCAGGGTCTTGAGGAACGTGTCCACGGTGGGGGAGTTGTCGGCCAGGTTGGAGCTGAGTCGCCCGAGTTGGACGATGTCGGTGGCCAGCGGCTCCCTGGCGACCTGCAGCAGGCCGGCGGTGGCGCTGGTCAGGCTGCCGATCGCTTCGATCGCGGTGCCGATCGGCTCGCGGTCGGCGGCCAGGCCAGAGACCAGTTCCTGCAGGTTGGTGATCAGGTTGCCGAACTCCGCACCGCGCGAGGTGATGGTGTGCAGCACCGAGTTGAGGTTGCCGATCACGTCGTCGATGACCCGGTCCTTGGTGGCCAGCGAGGTGGTGAGCGAGCCGACGGTCGCGACGAGTTCGGTGATGTCCGGGCTCTCGCCCTGGAAGACCTCGATGATCTCGCTGGACAGCTTGTTGACGTCGCCGGGAGACAGGGCCCGGAACAGCGGCTGGAACCCGTTGAACAGCTCGGTGAGGTTGAGCGCGGGGGTGGTCTGGCTTAGCGGGATCGTGCCGCCCGGGGTGAGGGTGCGGTCGACCGGGCCGGTGCCCTGGCCTAGCTCGATGTAGCGCTGGCCGACCAGGTTCAGGTACTTGATCGTCGCGGTCACCGAGACCGGGAGGGCACGGCCCTGCTGGAGCGAGAAGTCGACCAGCGCCAGATCGTGGTGGTAGACGCTGATCGAGTTCACCGTGCCGACCCTGACCCCGGCGATGTCCACGTCATTGCCGACGACCAGGCCGGTGACATCGGAGAACACGGCCTTGTAGCCGACGTTGCCCGAGGTGCCGGAGTAGGCGATGCTGACGCCGAGGATCGCCGTGATCGTGACCGTGATGATCACGAAGATGATCGACTTGACCAGCGGCGCGGCGAGGCTTCGGCGGTTCATGGCCTGACCTTCTTGCCGGGCTGGTGCACCCCGTCGTTGAGACTGATGCCCTTGAACGGGACCTCGTAGCAGTGCGGGCCGAGGTCGTCGCCGTAGCTGGGGGTGTCCTTGCCGGCCTTGTAGGGGCCGAGCGAGGGGACCACGATGACCCGGACGTGCAGGCCGGGCTGGTTGCTGCCGGCGCCCAGCACCTTGTCGATCTCGGGCACGAACTCGGCCAGGTTGGCCAGCGTGCACGGGAATTCGGGCGCGTACCTCGCCAGGATGCCGAGCGAGGGCACGCTGTCGTTGGACAGGTTGACCGAGTTGTTCCCGTTGGCGTCGAGGAACGACCGGAAGTCATCGGAGGCGGCCTTGACGTTGGCGAGCAGGGCCATGTAGTTGAACCGGTGGCTGGCCAGCGTCTGGCCGTTGACCGAGAAGTTGTCCAGCGCGGCGAGGAGCGCCGGCGTCGCCTCGTTGTAGGTCTTCGCGAGCCCGGCCAGCCGGCGGATGTCGGTATCGAATTGCGGCAGCTGCGGGTTGATCTCGGTCAGCCAGGCGTTGAGCGTGACCAGCGTCTGGCCGAGCTCGGTGCCCCGGCCCTGCAGTCCCTGCGCGATCGCGGTCAGCGTCAGCGACAGCTTGTCCGGCTGGACTGCCTGCAGCATCGGCAGCAGGTTGTTCAGCACCTGCTCGAGCTCGAGCGCGTCGGCCGACCGGTTCTGCCTGATCACGCTGCCGTCGGTGAGCGTCGCCGTGGCCGGCTGGGTCGGCAGGACCAGGTCCACGTACCGTTCGCCGAACAGCGTGGTCGGCAGCATCTCGGCGGACACGTTGGCCGGCAGGCTGTGCAGCTGACTGGGGTTCATCGCGAGCAGCAGCCTTGCTCCGGAGCCGCTCGCGCTGACCTGCCGGACCTCGCCGACCTGGACGCCGCGCACCATCACCTGGTTGCCGGGGTGCATCTCGTTGCCGACGCTGCTGGTGTAGACGGTCACCAGGGCGACCGAGCTGAATTGCTTGTTGTACAGCGCGACCGACAGCCAGATAAGCAGGGTGCCGGTGACCAGGAAGGCCACGCCGGCGGTGCGCTTGCGCCGCTTGGCGCCGCGCCTTGCCCGGCCGATCGCGTCGGAAGTGCTCATCCGGCCACCCGCACGGTCGTCGTCGCGCCCCAGATGGCCAGGCTCATGAAGAAGTCGATGATGTTGATCGCGACGATCGCGGTGCGGACCGCCCGGCCGACGGCGACACCCACCCCGGCCGGGCCGCCTTCGGCCCGGTAGCCGTAGTAACAGTGCACCAAGATCACGACCACGCTGAAGAGGAGCACCTTGAGGAACGACCAGAGCACGTCGACCGGGGACAGGAACAGCCCGAAGTAGTGGCTGTAGGTACCGGGGGACTGACCCTCGAAGTAGACGGTGACCAGGCGGGAGCCGAAGTAGGAGCTGATCAGGCCGATCGCGTACAGCGGGATCACCGCGACCGCCCCGGCGATGATCCGGGTCGTCACCAGGTAGGGCAGGCTCGGCACGCCCATGCCCTCGAGCGCGTCGACCTCCTCGTTGATGCGCATCGCGCCCAGCTGGGCGGTGAAGCCGGCGCCCACCGTGGCCGAGAGCGCCAGGCCGGCGACCAGCGGCGCGATCTCGCGGGTGTTGAAGTACGCGGACACGAAGCCGGTGAACGCCGAGGCGCCGATCTGGTTCAGCGCGGCGTAGCCCTGCAGGCCGACCACGGTGCCGGTGAACAGCGTCATGCCGATCATGACGCCGACCGTGCCGCCGATCAGCGCGAGCGCGCCGCCGCCGAAGCTGACCTCGGACAGCAGCCTTGCGATCTCCTTGGGGTAGCGCCGGATCGCGCGCGGCGTCCAGGCCAGTGCCTTGCCGTAGAAGAGCAGCTGGTCACCGAGCAGGTCGAGCCAGCCCAGCGAGCGATCGAGCGTGGCTCCGGCCCGGCTTGGTCCGGTGTCGGTGGCTGCCATCGGTCACGCTCCCTTCGGCGGCACGATCTGCAGGTAGATCGCGGTCAGGACGAGGTTGACGAAGAACAGCAGCAAGAAGGTGATCACCACGGACTGGTTGACCGCCTCGCCGACGCCCTTTGGTCCCGGCCGCGGGTGCAGGCCCCGGTGGGCCGCTACCACGCCCGCGATGAAGCCGAAGATCAGCGCCTTGATCTCGCTGATGTACAGGTCGGGGAGCTGGGCGAGGGACGAGAAGCTGGCCAGGAACGAACCAGGCGTGCCGTGCTGGAGGTAGACGAAGAAGAAGTATCCGCCGATCACGCCGACGACCGAGACCAAGCCGTTGAGCAGGACCGCGACGCCGGAGGCGGCGAGCACCCGGGGCACGATCAGGCGCTGGATCGGCGAGACGCTCATCACCTCCATGGCGTCCATCTCCTCGCGGATCGTGCGGGCGCCGATGTCGGCGCAGATCGCCGAGCCGCCGGCGCCCGCGATCAGCAGCGCCACGATCAGCGGGCTGGCCTGCTGCACGACCGCGAGCACGCTGGCCGCGCCGGTGAACGACTCGGCGCCGAGCTGCCTGGTCAGCGAGCCGACCTGGAGCGTGATCACGGCGCCGAACGGGATCGAGACGAGCATCGAGGGCAAGATCGTGACGCTGGCGATGAACCAGAACTGCTCGATCAGCTCGCCGAGCTGGAACGGGCGCTTGAACGTCAGCCAGATGACGCTGGCGGCCAGCGTGAACAGCATGCCGGTCTGGCGGAGCGCGCCGGTGCCCGGTGCCGTTTTTTGCCCCGTGCTGGTGCTCACCGGTTGCCACCTCCAGGCAGCCAGCGCGGCCAGTTGCTCTGCTCTTCTTCGGTTTCGATCCCCGCGTCCTGGGCTTCATCCCGGCCTTCGGGCTCGGCTGGGTGCGTGGGCTCGCCGTGCCTGAATGGCTCGGCCTGCTTGAACGGTTCCGCCTGGTGGAACGGTCCCTGCTGCTGCTGCGGCGGTTCGGCCGGATAGTGGTGGAGGCTGGACATGATTGCTTGCTGGGCCGCGTGAGGCAGTGTGTGCAGCAGGTCCATGACGCGGGAGGTGCGCCGGTCGACGGCGCGGCGAGGCGGCCGGCCAGGGCTGGGCACGAGCTGAGGCACTAGCGCTGGCAGCCGGTTATCGCCGCCGGACGCTCCGCCGTTGATGCTGGCCTGCTCCTGCGCCAGCGTCGCCTCGTCCTTTTCTTCCGACATGCCGATCGGGCCGACCTTGCGGCCGTTCACGAACTGCGTGATCACCGGGTTGCTGCTGGTGAGCAGAACCTCCCGGGGCCCGAACATCACCAGGCTGCCGCGGAACAGCATCCCGATGTTGTCCGGTACGGTCCGGGCGATCTGGATGTCGTGCGTCACGATCAGCATGGTCGCGTCGATCTCGGCGTTCAGATCGATGAGCAGCTGGGACAGGTAGGCCGTCCGGACCGGATCGAGGCCGGAGTCCGGCTCGTCGCACAAGATGACCTGCGGGTCGAGCACGAGGGCCCGGGCGAGGCCGGCCCGCTTGCGCATGCCGCCGGAGATCTCGCCCGGGTACTTGTGGCCGTCCCCGGCGAGGCCGACCATGTCCATCTTCTCCAGCACAACGCGGCGTACCGCTGCCTCGGTGAGCTTGGTGTGCTCGCGCAGCGGGAACGCCACGTTGTCGTAGAGATTCAGCGAGCCGAACAGCGCGCCGTCCTGGAACATCACGCCGAACAGCTTGCGGGCCTGGTAGAGATGCCGTTCCGAGCAGGAGGCAGTGTCGATGCCGTTCACGAGCACTCGCCCGCGATCGGGCCGGACGAGGCCGACCAGCGACTTGAGGAACACCGTCTTGCCCGTGCCGGAGGGACCGAGCATGACGCTCACCTCGCCCGCCGGCAACGTCAGCGAGACGTCGCTCCACACCTTGTGGCTGCCGAAGGACTTGGTCAGCCCGTCGATGACTACCTCAACGCCCATGCCGGCTAGCCGAGTTTCGCCTTGCCGAGCTTGAGCGTAATCGTGTTCCCTGAAGCGGGAATCGTGATATTGATCAGCGGGGTCGCAAGCAGGCAGTGGTGGAACTTGCCAATTGTGTACACGCCGGCGACCTTACCGCCTTTCAGTACGTTGAAGCCCTTCTGGCTCTTCAACTGGACGACGACGGGTTCTGCGGTCTCGCATCGCGGGCCGACCGGAACGGGCAGTCCGCTGACGATCAGCTTGGTGATTCGCAGGGTGATCTTCGACGTGGTGGCGACCGCGCCGGTGTTCAGGTTCAGCTTGCCGGTGGTCTTGCCGACGTTGATGAACCGGGTGGTGGCGGTGACCGGGATCAGCCCGGCCTGCTTGAACGAGCCCGTCGTGTCCGGCATGGTCAGGTCCGCCGTGAGGTTGCCGTTGGCGGGGTTCAGGACCGAGGCGAGCGAGCCAGGGCCGAGCGGCAGCGAGAAGTTCGGACCCTTGAGGAACGTGCTGCCCGTCACCTTGTAACTTGCGTGCACCTTGGTGGACGCCGATGCCGTTCCGGCCGTCAGGGCCAGCGTGGCGGCGCCGGTGGCGAGGGACAGCAAGGCAGCGGCGGTGACGGTCGCTGCCCGTCTCGCTCCGGAGGATCGAGTGGCTGGGGACATGTGTTTCTCCTCTCTTATTTCTGACGTGCCGTAGTCGAGGGGATGATGCGTGTTTTGCGAGCAATCGGGGCTGATGGTACTAAGTCGTTGCTGTGGGGCTTGTGTGGCGCGTTGCCTCGTCGTGCTGGTAGCTAGCGCAGTGGCTTGGGTACTGGCGGCGGGCAGACCCAGGCCGATGGCTGGGCGGGGCCGCAGAGCTTGCCCTGGGTCTGCTTGACGAAGTTGCC
>DATNFM010000217.1:0-2271 GCA_035606435.1 Streptosporangiaceae bacterium
CCGGACAACGACGGCGCGGTCGGCTGCGGCCAGACGTTCAGGTACGTGGCGCTGACGCCGTGGTTGCCCAGCGCGTTGTACATCGGGATCCCTTTGCCGATGTCCTTGAAGAAGTTCGGCGCGAACACGTCCGAGATGCTGTTCCCGGTCTGCTGGAGGTCGCCGTAGTTGGTCTGCGATCCGCTGGGATAGGCCGTGTCGCCGGTGCCGAACGCGAACTGCGCGCCGCTGGCCGCGATTTGCTGGTCGAGGTTGGCCTGGTCCGGGTTAGTCCCGTCGGCGTTGGTAAAGCCCCAGTCGCCGAACACCGCGAACTTGAAGGTGGTGCCGCTGCCCGGGGCGGGCGGCGTGGGGAACACCGGTGACGGGTCGCTGCCCAGTAGGTCGGGTCCTGGCGAGGTCGGGCTGCCGGAGAACAGGCGGTAGCAGTAGCTCGCGCCCGCCGACAGGCCGGTGAACTTCACCTTCCACTGGTTCTCGGCCACGCCGTTGACGGTGATACCCGTCTTGGAACCTGTTCGGTTGGTCCCGCTGCACGAGCCGCCGGCCGGGCCGATGGTGGCGAAGGCCGCGGTGATCGTCTGGTCGGTGGCGAAGTTCACCGTGGCGTTGTCGGTGGCGCCGGCGCTGACCACGTCGGTCAGGTACGGATAGCGGGTCAACTGGGCCGCGGCCGCGGCCGAGGCGGAGCTGGCGCCCAAGGTCACCAGGGCCGATGGCACCACCAGGGTGGCTACCAGGATGGCAAGCCTCCGGCGATGCCACAGCGCCTTTGGCACGGGCATGCGAGTATTCATGAGCGTGTCTCCCTCCTTCGCCGGCTTGCGGGCTCGTGGCAGGTCTTGGCTCGATGGGTCATCGTTACCCCCCAAGGGTGTTATCGGTGGATCGGTCGGTGGCCGGATCGTCGGTGCGAGTGCCGCCGGCGCGCGTAGCTGAGGAGAGCTACCGCGGCGACGAGCGCGAGGGCAAACGCTGAGAGCCGGAGCACGTTCGGCCACGGGCTCAGCGCGGGTGCCGGCGAGCTTGTCGGGCTGGCCGGATTCGGGGCCGGGGTTCCGTGGAGTGTCCGCAGGACATCCAGGGACTGGTAGCCGTAATGCTTCGAGGGCTCCACATGGGAGTTCTCGCTGAATTCGTTCCAGCTGATCAGGCCCAGCATGTTCGGAGAAGACCGGGCGGCCGTGGCGTATTCGGTGCGCAGGGTCTGGCCGTCGTTCCGGGGCACGATGCGCTCTCCGCCGACCATCCTGGCGTCGAATCCGGGCGCGAGAGGAGCGATCCAGTATTTGCCCTCGCGATGAACGGCCTGGCTCATCTGATCGAGCTTGGCCTGATAGCCGGTCTGGGTCGCCGGGTTAACCGACGACCAGTAATAGGCGTCACCGTCGGTGATACTGGCGACGCGGTTGAAGCCGGCCACGTTCTTCTCGGTGCACAGCACCAGCATGCCGGGCCGCACGGCCCTGGTGACCTGCGCCACCTCGTCATAGGAAAAGGCCCAGGTACCGCTCCAGATGGTCAGCGGCTTACCGTCCACCCGGAAGAAAACGGGGCTGGACGCGAACTCGTCGCGGAACTTGACGAAATCGGCGGCGACCTGGGACACCGGCAGCGGATGCCGGTAGAAGTCCAGCCCCTGGTAGATCATGGCGAGCTTGAAGTGCTCCTCGGCAGCGGCAGTCATCAGCAGCCGGAGCCGCACATCGTTGAGCGGGGTGTCTTTCCAGCTGACGATGAAGCCGCCGATGCCGGCCGACTTGGCCTGCTGGATCTGATGGCGCAGGACGGCCGGGTCGCTGCTGGAATAGCCGCCGATCAGCGGCAGGTCCTTCTTGGCCCGCGACCAGGAACTGCGGCTGAACCAGATGTAGTAATACGCGAACAAGGGGGTCGCCGGCGAGGCCGCCGGGGCCTGCCGCGGTGCGGGCGCGGCCCTCGGCGCGCTGGCGCCGATGCCGAGGCCGAGGCCGCCTGCGGCCAGCACGCCGCATAGCACCAGCACCCAGATCCTCCGCGCCCGACGGCCTGCCATCATGCAGCCTCCTTCGTCGCCGCGCGGCGGCGAGAGCGAGCCGGGTGCCGCAGGAAGGCGAAAATACTCCTGCGCCGGGTCCGTGACAGCAACGGAATCCCGGCCAGCCCGGCCAGCAGCGCTCCGCCGACGGCCGCGATGTCGCGCTTGCTCACCGCGGCCAGGTTCGCCGTCTGGTTCTTGGACAAGCGGAGCGTCTGCGCGGGCACGCTCGCGCCATGCGCCTTGATCTGTAC
>DATNFM010000218.1:0-7060 GCA_035606435.1 Streptosporangiaceae bacterium
CTGGAGGACGCCGGATCCAAGTCCGCGCGGACCAGGGAACGGATCCTCGATGCCGCCGCGCACGTGCTCAGCCGGAAAGGGTACGCGGGCACGCGGCTGAGCGACGTCGCCGACCAGGCGGAGATCCAGGCGCCGGCCATCTATTACTACTTCCCGTCCCGCGATGACCTTATCGAGGAGGTCATGTGGACGGGCATCGCGCGCATGCGCGAGCACATGGCCCGAGTCCTGGCCGCTATGCCGTCGGGTGCCGACCCGCTAGCCCGCATCGACGCGGCGGTCGAGGCGCACCTGCGGTACTGCCTGGAGATCTCGGACTACACCACCGCCTCGATCCGCAACGCGGGCCAGGTTCCCGAGAACATCGCGATCCGGTACACGGCGGAGGCATCCCAGTACGGCGACATGTGGCGCAAGCTGCTGCAGGATGCGGAGAACGCCGGGCTGCTGCGGCCCGCCCTGGATCCAATGGCAGCCCGGATGATGGTGCTAGGCGCGCTCAACTGGGCCGCCGAGTGGTGGAACCCGCGCCGTGGCTCGCTCGACACCGTGGTGCGGACGGCGCAGTCGCTGGTCAGGCACGGTCTCGCGGATCGGCACGAGGGCGGTGACGCCGGGTCGGCGGTGCGCAAGCCCCGGCCGCGCAAGCGACCCGCGTCCAGCTGACGTCCCGCGGAAACTCGCAGCAGAATCAGCTGGTACGCGCGGCCTGGTGGATCGCGGCGAAGCTGACGCGTTCTTGTTCCAGCCGCACCGAAGGTCCCAGCGCATCCGCCACCAGGTGATGGTAGAGCTGTGACTCCTCAGCGTCCAGGAGGTCCAGGCGGCCAGCCGAGGGATTCGGCTCGGTCACCCATTGGGTGCGGTGGGCTAGCAGCGTGCCGCGGTCCATAAGCATGGACCGCGCGTGCGGGAACCGCCGCCGTAGGCGGTCCAGGATCGCGAACCCGTGAGTGTCGATGTCACCCCAGTAGACGAGGTCGACTCCGGCTAGCCAGCCGAGCGGTTCGAGTACGGACACCGCGTATCCCGCGCCGAAGATCACCATGACACCCTCGGTGAGCGGGAAAGCCAGGTAGGTGATCTCGTTCTCGACCACGTAGACCCGCGTGATCCCGGGCGGCGCCGCCGCGAGCTCGTCCAGGCGGACGGACAGCTCGCTGAAGCCGCGGAACCCGGCCCCGGACAGGTCGGTACAGCGGAACCGCACGTAACCGGGCTTACGGCGGAAGCCGTAGCGGGCGGAGAAATCGACGGCGGCCGCGTCGACGCGGTCCGGGTCAAGCTGGAGATCGAGTAGCTGGGTGAGGACCCCGCGATGGCCTTCGATGAACTTGCTGTCGACACCAGGCACGTCCACCTGCCGCAGGTACATCCCGGGCCGCTGCCTCTCGTCAATCCAGCGGACAGTGCCGAGCACCTGCTCCCACACCTCGGACAGCTGGAGCGCTTTCACGGGATAGCGGTTCACCCAGGGAACCAGCCGGGGGCAGCTTCCCCTGGTCGCTTCGGCCAGCTCGGTGAACCGGCGCACCTCGGCCAGCACGCCGAGCAGCCGCCACGCCTGGTCGTAGCTGTCGATCCAGGCCCGGCCCGGGATGAGGTTGGATCCGACGTGCCGGCCGCCGACCTTCTTGTACTCGACCCGCAGGTCGCTCAGTCGGGCCCGTTCCCACTCCCCCGCCCAGTCCTGGACTTCGCCGAGGCGGCCGCCGATCTCGGCCGGGCCCGGGCCGCGCAGGCCGAAGCCCAGCGGCTCCCAGTCGGCACCGTCCGCGAAGGCGGTCAGCAACGCTCCGGACTGCCATTTCCTGCGGAGCCCCGCGCGCACGTCGTCGGGCCGCGTCCAGGCTACGGGCTGCACTTCTAGCTCCCGGCTGCCGAGGGCACGGGCTCGCTGAGGACGATCACCTTCTCGTGCGCGGCCTGGGCAATCCGCCGCGCCCGGTATTCCTCGACGGTCAGCGTGTACAGGCGCGAATACCGTTCGTTCGGGTTGTCGACGAAACCCACTACCGATACGTATGGCTCGATGACGTGGATCTTCTGCAGCGGAGTCACGACAAGCAGTTGCAAGCCAAGCCGCCTGAACAGTTCGAGCCCGAACTGAGCGGACTTGTCGGGTCCCCGGCCGAACGCCTCGTCGATCACGGCCAGCCGGAACGTCTTGGAGCGCCCGGTCCCCCGCTCCAGCTTGAACTGGTAGGCCAGGGATGCGGCCAGGATCGTGTAGGCGAGCTTCTCTTTCTGGCCACCGGATTTGCCGCCGGAATCGGCGTAATGCTCGTGCTCGGTATTATCCTCACGCCAGCGCTCGGACGCGGAGAAGATGAACCAGTTCCGCACGTCGGTGACGCGCCGTGTCCACCCCCGGTCGGTTTCGGTCTGCCCTTCGCGGCCTCTGAAACGCTCGATAATCCGGCTGACCTGAAGGAACTTCTGCTCGGAGTACTGGTCGGAGACATCACCGGAAACCGCGTCATCGGTACACGCGCGGAGGTCGGTTCGGAAATCGCGGATATCTGTGTCCTGCGTCGGCTGAGCCTCAAGCCGGATAAACCGGCCCGGGTTGTACTCAACGTCGGCCAGTGACTCGTTGATGACGTTAACCCGTCCCCTGATGAGCTCCGCCTGCTTGTTGAGCTGGGACTGGAATCCGGCGATGTCACGGATCGTGTTCTGGTTCAGGTACCGCTTGAATTGATCCTGGAACCTGGGCAGGTCGTCATCCACCAGGCGTGCGTAAAGCTCCCGGTACCCCGGGGCGGAGGCCAGTGAATCGTCGAGCTCGCTGGTTTCCACGTGGTACTGCCTGCGGAACTCACCCATCCTGGCGACAATCCTGTTGCCGAGCGTGTTCTGTCTCTTGCGTGCGCCGTCAATCCTTGCCGTCAGCTCATCGCGCACCGCTACGGCCACCGTGTCACAGTCCGCGGGTTCACTTATTTTCAGCCGAACGAGCGGTGGTGCTTGCATCAGGTCAGCGATACCCGCGAAGCAGGGGCGGGCCACTTCGCATTCCGGCTCGGCGAGCACCCGCCGGGCCGTTTCCAGGGCCGAACGGGCCGACTCGATCTTGCTGTCCAGGCCGCCGATGCTCTCGGTGGCCTTTCTCTGCTCTGCCTCGGCCGAGCTGATCTGCCCCCTGACCTTGTTTAGTTCGCGGTCCAGGCGCTGAAGCTCGGCGGACGCCTCCTCCAGGTCGCGTTTCTCGGCCTTCAGGTCCGCGATCTGGTTGACCAGCGGCTGCCAGTCGATCTCGGTGAAATCGGCCGTCTGGCTGAGGGCCGCCAGGATCTGCGCGCGATCGTTGGCCCGCGTCGCCTCGTCCTTGAGCGTCTTTTCCGTGGCGGCGAGCGTATTCAGCTGATCCTGGATCGCGCTGGCCCGCCGGAGCAGCGCGCTGATCTTGCGTTCGTTGGCCCAGCCGAGCACGTAGCCGGACCGGTCGTCGACACGGCGCCGGTCGTCTTTCTCGTGCCGGCCGCCGGCTCCCTTGATCTGGCCCGCCTTGGTGATCGCCCGAGGCAGGCGGCGGAAGTCAGCCATGGTCTCGACGCACTCATAGGCGGCGCGGCTGGCCAGTTCGCGCTCCAGCCACGGGGTGAACTCGGTGTCCTTGATGTCGAGCTTGCCGTAAAGCTGGCCGTCGCCGCGCCGGGCATCTCCGGACGCGGAGTCGGCCAGCACCCGGTAATAGACCAGCCTGCCGTTCAGGTGGTGAGCGTTGACCCACTCCGACGCCGCGGCGTAGTGCTCGTCGGGGATCAGGACCGACAAGGCGAAACCGTGCAGCAGCCGCTCGGCCGCACCTTCCCAGTCGGACTCCTCAGCACGAACCGCGATCAGCTCGCCGACGAAAGGCAGGGTGGACTCCGGCAGCCTCAATTCGGCGCACAATTGCTGGCGAATGCCCAGGTTGACCCGCGGGATGTTGCTCTTGCGCGACCGCAGGCTGCGGAGCTCGGCGTTGACATCTTCGGCCTGCTCGCCCAGGTGCTTCTTCCCACCGCCCAGCTCTATCAGGCGGTTCTGGACATCGACCTGAGCCCGCTGTACGCCAGAGCGCGCTTCGGCAACCTGCCGCTGGCACACGGCGAAATGCTCGGCGGTGTGCACGGGATCCAGACTGGCCTGGGCCAGCAGCCTGCCGAACCGATCGGCACTCGCCTGCCGCTGCGCCGAGGCGGACTCGGTCGCGGTGATCATGCGCTCGAGCTCGGCGATCCGGTTCCCGCCGTGCCCGGCTCGCTGCAAGTTGAGGCTGGTTTCCTTGTCCCGCAGCTCGGTCAGCCGGGCGTCGTACTGGTTGCGGGTGGCAAGCAACACAGCCCGTTCGGTATCGAGGTCGTGCATGTGCCCTTCCAGGAGGCCGGCCTTGGCCTCAGCGAAGAAGAACCTCGACGCCGACCGCTGTGCCGTCGCCGCCTCGATGTCGGCCGAGATCTTGTCGTGCGCGTCGCAATCAGCCAGCAGCGGCCCGAGCGCCAGGATCTGGGCCTGGGCGCGGCGGACGGCCTCGTGCGCGTTGGTCAGGTCCTCGAAATGCGCCATGATCTTCGCGGTCCAGGCGGCCGCGTCGAACGGTTCCAGCATGTGCTCGCGGACGAAGCCGGTGAGGTTACCGACGGACTTCATGGACACGGCCTGATGGAACAGCTCCAGGGCCTGCTCGGATTCGACGCCGAGCCGGCGCCGGAAGTCCCGGCCGTACTCGGGGAAGCTGTCGTGCACACGCGCACCGGCCGCGCGCAGCCGTTTCTTCAGCGGAGCGATCTCCGTACCGAAGTCGGAGAAATCCGCCGCGACGGACAGGTCCCGCTCGGCGATGACGAAGAACCGCTCCGGCTGACCCTGATGGCCGTCCTTCAGCCAGAACACCTGAGCCAGGGTGACCGCAGACTTGTAGCCCGCGTTGGTGAAAACGCCGAGGATGACCGAGAAGGCGGTCTCATTCCGCAGCGGCACTGGGCGCGAGGCGCCCGTGGTGTCGCTCCGCTCGCCCTTGTAGTAGCCGAGCACATAGGACCGCAGGCTGCGCTCCCTGGCTTCCGCGCCCGCGGCCTTGTTATAGGTGATGCGGTGCGCCGGCAGCAGGAGCGTGGTGATGGCGTCCACGATGGTGGACTTGCCTGACCCCGCGTCGCCCGTGAGCAGGCAATCGTGGCCGCTGGGCTCGAAGCTCCACACCCGCTTGTCAAAGGTGCCCCAGTTGTAGAGCTCAAGCCGGGCCAGCCGGAACCCGCTGCCCGGATCTGAGTCTGCCTCGCGCGACTGAAGTGCGGTCAGGGGGACGCTGGTCACCCGGTCACCTCCTCGCTGGCAGTTTCTTGTCCTGACAGCAAGACGGCGTAGTCAGCGAGACGCCGTTCGAAGTCAGCAAGCCACTGGCCGTCCACGAACGCCTTCAGGATCCGCCGCACCTCATACACCTGCTCGGAACCCTTCACATGACGCAAGAAGCCCAGCTCGGCAGCCTTATGAATGTAGGTGTCGATCTGGTCGGACAGTCGCGCCTCGTTGCTGCTAGCCGGCAGGAACAGCCGGACCATCTCGGCGATCTGCTCCCTGGTCAGCATCAGCCGCGTCTCGCTGCCCTGCGCGTCGAACTCGGCCAGCTTCTTGCGGAGCAGCGCCAGCAGCAGGCTCAGGTGGAAGGACAGCGACCGGCGCGGGATCAGCCGCGGGAGCGGTGAGCGGCCCTCCGCCTCGTCATCGTCCGGGCGCTGGCGCAGGAAGGCGTAGCCTTCGGCCTCGTCGATGACGACCTGCAGCCCGATCTTGGCGACGTAGTCGCGTACCTGGGCCTGCAGCTGCAAGAGGTTGCGCCAGGCCTTGTCGTGGTCGTCGCGGTAGACAACGCCCTTCATCAGCTGCGTGACAGCCACCGGCAGATCGGGCTCGGTCTCGGTCGCCGGGCTCATCGTTGCACCTCCGTCGTTGCCGCCGCGCGCGCGAAGGTGACCCGGGGAATGGACACGATCCGCTCCCGCCCGTCCGGGTCACGCCATCTCATCTGCTCGGTGTGCTGTTCGTCGAAAACCACCCGGAAACCCCCGTCGGTCAGCGAGAGGTAGGCCACCAGTTCCGCCAGTCCATGCTGCAACGGATGCTCGCGGACCAGCTCGGCCAGCCCGACCTGGGAGCCGCGAAGCAGGGCCCGGAGCACGCCACGGCGCAGCGGAGCTGGATCCACGTAGACCTGGTCGAACAGCGCCGCCAGGTCGGCTTCCTCGTCGGCCGGCTGGATCGAGCTGCTGTCGATGGCCGCCTTGGCGACCGGTGCATACAGCGGGCGTTCCATCGGAAGTACGAGGTCGGGCGACGCGGCATCCAGCTCGGTAGTGACCGGGACGCGTTCTTCGCGCAGGCGCAGCGCATGCGATTCGATCTCGTGCAAGATGTCGATCACCCGGCGGTTTTCCGACCACACCTGATCATCGAGAAAGCGGCGGAGCTGCTCGGACAGCTGGCGCACCGTGGCCTGGGTCCGCTCGGCGGCGTCCAGCCAGTCGTAGTGGATGTGCCGCAGGCGCGGATCGGCCTCGCTGATCTCGGTCAGCTGATGGACGCTTTCCAGTAGACGGTTCAGCTCATCCTGCCGGGCCTGCGAGAGCAGGAAATCGTAGAAGGCCTGGAAGCTCCGGCCCTGGTCGGAATCGGCGATGGTCTCCCGGCTGCCCAGCACGTCATCGAGTAGCTCGCCCTTGGCCCCGTGCCAGGTCGCGATCTTTTCCCGCAGGTTGCGGTCCAGCTTCCTGAAGTTCTCTTCCACCTCGCGGAAATCGGCGAGGAGCTCGCGGGCCGTAGCGGAGAACTGCTGGTACCGGTCTCGCAAAGCCGAGGCTTCGAGCACGTCAAGCTGGCCGGCCTGGACCCGCGCGATCTCGTCGTCCAGCTCTTGCCTTCGGCGCCTGAGCTCGCCGAGGCGCTCATCGGGATCGGTCTCGGCGCCGAAGGCCATCTGCCGCAGCAGGAGGAACACCGTGTTCAGTCGTGACTCGGTACCCACGAACGAGCGCGCCTGCAGCCCGCGGACCCAGGCCAGTGCCTTCTCTAC
>DATNFM010000219.1:0-3570 GCA_035606435.1 Streptosporangiaceae bacterium
GGCCCAGCCCGGCTATCCGGCCCAGCAGCAGGGCTACCAGAACCAGCCCCAGGGCTACGGGCAGGGTCAGGGCCAAGGCTACGCGGTCAACCCGTCCATGTACTCGGACTGGGGCACCCGCGTCGGCGCCTACCTGATTGACGCGTCGCCGATCATCGCGGGCTGGATTGTCTTCCTCATCCTGGCGGCCATCGTCGGCAACGGGTTCTTCACTCTCTTCCTGTACTTCCTCCTCTTCGTAGGCTCGATCGGCTGGGGCGTCTACAACCGCTGGATTCTCGGCGGCCAGGGCCAGACGCTCGGCAAGCAGAAGCTGAACATCAAGCTGATCAGCGAGGAGACCGGGCAGCCGATCGGCACCGGGCAGGCGTTCCTGCGCGACCTGTGCCACGTCCTGGACGGCTTCTTCTGCATCGGCTACCTGTTCCCGCTCTGGGACGAGAAGCGGCAGACCTTCGCCGACAAGATCCTGAAGACGGTCGTCGTTCCGGCGAACCAGTAAGTAGTTAGCCCGAGCTGGACCGGCCTCTGGGGGCCCGACCCGCCCGCCGCAATGCGTAATGCATAAAAAGCATTAAGCCTTTGATTTTCAAAGATTTGCGCGGGCTGAGTGTCGAATCCAGAGGCCGGTCAACCCGGGGCCCGTCTCCGGGACCGGGCCAGCACTGCTCAGCCTTCCAGCTGACGGTTCTGGCTTGGCACCTCGAAATCCCGGGCCCGGCGCTTGACCGAGACGCCGCCCAGGATCGTGATCCCGGTGAGGCGAAGCACGGGGGCGTCCGGCCGGGACGACTCAGGCGTGTCCGGCGGGATCTCGCGTCCGCCCACGATCGCCCAGCCGTCATCGATGACGTGCACCTCGGGCGGCACGGTGATCTCCACGCCGCCGAGGAAACAGATCGTGCGCATCCGGGCCTCGCCCCGCGGAAGTATCGCCTGCCGAAGGTCGAACTCGGCCCCGCCAATGACCGTGATCGCCTCCATGTCGGTCGGCACCTGCCAGCGGCCTTTCCTGGTGATCCCGCCCAGCAGCGCGACCAGCCTCCAGCGCTTGCCGCGCGGTTCGACGGCGCCCACGTCGTACGCGGCGATCGCGGCGCTGGCGCCCGGCAGATCGCTGACGATCGGGGCGATGTCGCCAGCCACCTTGGCCGCGTAGATCGCGTCCAGCCGCTCGGAGTGTTCGGCCGGGGTCAGGCGGCCCTCAGCGAGGGCGTTGCTGAGCAGGGAGGCGGCCCGGTCGCGGTCGGCGTCCGAGATCCGCAGCCGGGATATTTCGTTAGGGTTCTCGGGGCTCACCCGGCTATTGTCGGGCAGGCGGCTGGACAAGCGAAACCAGGTCGGCTATCAGAGCTGCGGATCTAGGGAGCACAAGTGGGCCATGTCGAGGTGGCGCATCTGTCATATACGCTCCCGGACGGCCGTCAGCTGCTCGATGACGTCTCGTTCCGCGCTGGCGACGGCAGCGTGGTCGCGCTGGTCGGACCGAACGGCGCCGGCAAGACCACGCTGATGAGGCTGATCGCCGGAGACACCCCAGCGCAGTCTGGCTCGATCACCAGTAGCGGCGGCATCGGCGTGATGCGCCAGTTCATCGGCGGGATCAGGGACGACTCGACGGTCAGGGATCTTTTGCTGTCGATCGCGATCCCGCGCGTGCGGAGCGCCGCCGAACGACTCGACGCGGCCGAGCTCGTGATGATGGAGCGGGACGACGAGCCGGCTCAGATGCGTTACGCCGCCGCGCTGGCCGAGTGGGGCGACGCGGGCGGCTACGACTTCGAGGTGCACGCGGACGAATGCACGGTCGCGGCACTCGGCATCCCCTTCGAGCGGTGCCAGTACCGCGCGGTGAAGACATTGTCGGGCGGCGAGCAGAAACGCGTGGTGCTCGAATCGCTGCTGCGGGGCAAGGACGAGACGCTGCTGCTCGACGAGCCGGACAACTACCTCGACGTGCCGGGCAAGTTGTGGCTGGAACAGCAGCTGGCAGCCAGCTCGAAGACCGTGCTGATGGTCAGTCACGACCGCGAGCTGCTGGCCGGCTGCGCCCAGCGGATCATCACCGTCGAGGACGGCAATGTCTGGACCCACGGCGGCGGCTTCGCGACCTACGCGCAGGCCCGCCGGGATCGGATCGAGCGGCTCGATGAGCTGCGTCGTCGCTGGGACGAGGAACACGAGAAGATCAAGGAACTCGTCCGCATGTACCGGCTGAAGGCCAGCTACAACGCCGACATGGCCTCGCGCCTGCAGGCGGCGGTGACCCGCCTGCGCAAGTTCGAGGAAGCCGGGCCGCCGGAAGAAGCTCCGCGAGATCAGAACGTCAAGATGCGCCTTCGCGGCGGCCGCACCGGCAAGCGAGCCGTGATCTGCGAGAACCTCGAGCTGACCGGCCTGATGCAGCCGTTCGACCTGGAGGTCTGGTACGGCGAGCGGGTAGCGATCCTCGGATCCAACGGATCGGGCAAGTCGCATTTCCTGAGGCTGGTCGGCGAGTCCCTCGACGGAGGGCCCGCCTCGGTCGCGCACGCTGGAGTCTGCCGGCTGGGCGCCCGGGTCGTGCCCGGGGTGTTCGCGCAGACCCACGCCCGCCCAGACCTGGCCGAACGAACGCCGCTTGAGATCTTGATGACCGAGCACGCTCTGCTCATCAACGAGGCCATGTCGGCGTTGTCGCGCTATGAACTGCACGTCTGCGCGCGACAGCCGTTCTCGACCCTGTCCGGCGGACAGCAGGCGCGAGTCCAGATCCTGCTGCTTGAGCTGGCGGGCTCGACGTTGCTGCTGCTGGACGAGCCGACCGACAACCTGGATCTGGCCAGCGCCGAGGCTCTGCAAGAGGGGCTGGAAGGCTACTCGGGGACTGTGCTGGCGGTGACACACGATCGGTGGTTCGCCCGCTCTTTCGATCGGTTCATGGTGTTCGGTGAGTCTGGTGAGGTCTATGAGGCACCCGAGCCGGTCTGGGACTCCAAGCGCGTAGACCGCCAGCGCTAAACGGGTCTTGCTAGGCTGTGGCGCCTAGAAGCAAGAGCGGCGCTTAGGCGCAAGAGTGAGGACGCAACCGTGAAGAAGTTCATCATCCTGGCCCTCGTGCTGGTCGGCGCGGCCGCCGTCTGGCGCAAGGTTCAGGCCGACCGGGCCGAGCTAGACCTCTGGACCGAGGCGACCACCGCCGACGACTAGTCCTGCCTGGTCAGGTTTAGTCGTGCTTATCGTGCTTAGTTTGTGCTTCGGGCCGGGCTAGTCTCTGCGACCTGGCCCAGGCCCGGGCGCGCCTCCGGGGTCCCGCCTGAGGCTTCTGGCTTGCCGCGTTCGGCGGCAGCTATGATGAGCACGCGCAGATTAGGAGTAGGTTCCCGAGGGGCTATAGCTCAGCTGGAAGAGCACCTGCTTTGCAAGCAGGGGGTCAGCGGTTCGAGCCCGCTTAGCTCCACTCTCCCTTCGACCTATCTGACCAGGCAAAACTTCCTTCAAGTAGCCAGTTTCTGGCTGTGTCCGGGACCTGGCATCCCTGGGCTGGGAGGAATTTGGGAGATCATCTTCTCCTGGGCCTGGCCGCGATTG
>DATNFM010000220.1:0-27189 GCA_035606435.1 Streptosporangiaceae bacterium
TAAGGTGCTTTTGCGGCGTGCCGGCCTGCCGGGATTGTGGTGTCGATGCGGTGGTTGCGCCCCGGATGGGGGAGAGTTTGCCGCGCGGGCGGCGGCAAGTCTCCACGATCATGAGATTCCGTCCGGTATATGCCGGTTTACGGGGGAGTGTTTCCGTGTCGTGGAGTGTTTGCCGCGGTTTTCCGCGGTCAACCCTCCACCAGGCGGAAAGTCTCCCCGATCATGAAGCCTGCCGCTGCGGGCCAGCCGGGCACCGGACGCCGCCGCCCCATGCCGGTCCCCTGAGCCAGGTCACGGACGGGTCCCGGCCCAATCGCGCGAGAAATCCCGCCCGACATTACCGGCATAGGCCCAGCTCAGCAGCTCGTGCCCGACAACGGCCTGTTCCCGGCTACACCCGGGTTCGACGAGGCCACCGGGTTCGGGTCGTCGCGAATGGCGACGCTGATCACGCAGCCTCGCTGAAGTCAGGGCCCGCCAGGAAGAACGTCCGGGCTAGCCGTGATCGGCTAGCCCGGACTCGGCCTCGTTTACCCGGGCAAGCACCAGCGTGATGTCGTCCTCGCCACGCTGCTGCAGCATCTGGGTGATCTGGTCGCAGCTCAGGTCAAGCGTGTGATCGGCCTTGCCGAGGGCGTCGCTGAGCGCATCCCTCAGCTGCGCGAGCCCGTCGTCCAGAGGCCTGGACCGGCTCTCCACCAGGCCGTCGGTGAACAGCGCGAGCGTCGCGCCCGGCGGCAGGGTGATCTTGGTGGCCTCGTAGCCGCCCAGGCCGAGCCCGATCGGCAAGCCAACCGGCAGATCGACGTTCTGGGTGGTGCCGTCGGACAGGGTCAAAATAGGTGCCAGGTGCCCCGCCTTGGCGATCATGCAGCTATTCGAGACCGGGTCGATCACGGCCGCGAGGCAGGTCGCGAACGGCGCCGTTGTCATGCTCGTGGCCATCCGGTCCAGCCTGGTCAAGATCTCCTCCGGCGGCAGCTCAAGATCGGCCAGCGTATGCGCGGCCGTCCGCAGCTGCACCATGACCGCTGCGGCCTCCGGCCCGTGCCCCATCGCGTCGCCGACGATCAGCGTCGCCCGGCCGCTCATGAGCGGGACAACGTCGTGCCAGTCGCCACCCACGATGTTCGCCCCGACCGCCAGGTACCGGGTGGCCACGGTCATCCCGGCCGGACTGATCGGCTTGCCGGGCAGCAAGCCCTGCTGGAGAGCCTCCGCGGTGCGCTGCTCGCGCAGGTACAGCCGCGCGTTGTCCATCGAGACCGCGGTGCGGGACGCGAGTTCCTGGGCGACTCCGATATCCGCCTGGCTGAACTCGGACCAGTTCTCCGATCGGGCGAAGGTGGCGCACCCGAGCACGATCCCGCGAGCGATCAGCGGCACGGCCAGAAACGAGGTGAACCGGACCGCCGCCATCTCATTGCCGCCGGGCAGGCGGGCAAGTCGCGCCACCGACTCGGGATCGAGCTCGTCGAACTTGACCGGCCCTCGAGTGGTCATGGCGCGATAGCTCGGCGATCCCGCGCTCAGGACGATCGCCTCGCGCGGTCGAAGCAGGTCATTGCTCACGATCGTCGGCTGTCCGGCGAGCCTGGCGGCGAGCCGGCGCACGACGATCTCCGCTCCGACCGGGCGCTGCGCGAGTTCGTCGGCCACCAGCAGCCGTTCGGGCACGAAGATCGCGCAGGCATCGGCGAACGCCGGCACCGCGACGTCCGTGGCCTCGCTCGCCGTCCGGTTCAGGTCCAGGGTGGTGCCGATTCGGCTCGCCGCGTCGCTCAGCAGGTGCTGGCCCTGGCCGGGATAGGCACGCCGGCCGATCACCAGGGCTCCGCTGTTCGGGCCCGCGAGCGGCTCGCAGTGGACGTTGACGTGACAGCGGCCGTTCGCCGCGCACATCGGGAAGTTGGCCGACCACACCTGACCGGCGGCGACCGCGATCAGTCCCTGAGCCACGAGGTCGCGGTGCTCCTGCTCGGTCATCAGGACATCCCGGACGTCCCTGCCGATGACCTCCTCGGCGGTGTGGCCGAAGAGCCGGGCCGCCGTCACTGACCACGAGGTGATTTCGCCGGTGGCGCTGGCCGTGAAGACGGCAAGACCGTGCAGGTCAGGCCCGTGCCACTCCTGCTCCAACGATCCGCCCTGATCGGCTACCTGAGACACCACGACCGCATCAGCACCATTCCTGACGACCAGTTATCTGAGCCGCGTTATAGCGGTACGCTTCCTTTCTTTCTCACCCGCAGCGTTCTAAAGCGCAGCATGGCGCCCGTAGCTATACCGAGTGCCTGAGATATCGTTCAATCAGCAAAATGTACCGCATCGCGGCCGCTTTGACTGCACCGCTATGGGGGTCAGTTTGTGGCGGCCTTGGTGGAGAAACGGCAAGCGAACGGCCGGGGTTCAGATTCCGGCGCATGGCGCGGTGCACCGTGACGGAATGTAATCAACAGGAGGGGATTATGGCCGACGAGGCCAGGCTGGACTGGGTGCCGCCAGGAGTCGATACCAAGCGGGCCAACGTGGCCAGGGTCTACGACTACTGGCTCGGCGGCACGCACAACTTCCTGGCCGATCAGGACGCGGGTCGTGCCATCGCCGCGGTGGAACCCAGGATGCGTTCGATCGCGCGGGCAAACCGGGCGTTCCTCAGCCGGGCGGTGCGGTTCCTGGGTGCCTGCGGCATCGACCAGTTCCTCGACCTTGGCTCTGGTATCCCGACGTCGGGCAACGTGCACGAGATCGCGCAGCGGGTCAACCCGGCCGCCCGGGTCGCTTACGTGGACGTGGACCCGGTCGCCATCGCGCACAGCAAGGCGATCCTGGCCGGGAACGAGAACACCGCGATCGTCGATGCCGACATCCGCGAGCCGGAGAAGATCCTCGCGCACGACACCGTCGGACGGCTCATCGACTTCAGCCGGCCGGTCGGCCTGATCGTGCTGGTCGTGCTGCACTTCATCGCCGATGCCGAGGACCCCGGGCAGATCATGGCGACTCTTCGGGATCGAATGGCCCCCGGCAGTTACCTGGTGCTCGGTCATGCCACCGACGATGGCAGCAAGCCAGCGGTCGCGCAGGCGAGCGAAACCGTCTATAACCGGAACGTCGCGACCAACTTGCACCTGCGCCGCCGCGCCGACATCGATCGCCTGTTCGATGGGTTCGACCTGGTCGACCCAGGCCTGGTCTACGCGACGATGTGGCGCCCGAACTCACCCGAGGAGATCCAGGCTGACCTGGCCGACTACGGCACCCTAGTGGGCGTCGCCAGGAAGCCGTGATCTTCGTCACCTGAACTTGAGCAATAAAACCTTTGACAGTCTCAAGTAATCCAGAATATGGTTGAGTCACTCAACAGTTGAGGGTCTATAGGTGCCCTGACCCCGCGCCTTAGATCCGAAGAGCACAGATCCGAAGAGCACAGATCCTAAGAAGCACAGATCTCGACCAGTTGGGCGCAGGGTTCGTACCTGGCGGGCGAACGCCTGTCAGGGCAGGATCGCACTAGGCGCGGAAGGAGGCAACGGTGAACTGGTGTCCGGGCGGTGACCGGCTCGATCAGGACATTTTTGATGCGATGACCGAGTTCATTACCCAGCTGATGCAGCGGGGAGAGCGGCTCGCCGACCGCTTCGACGTGCCGGTGTCCTGCATGAAGGCCCTCCGTCGGCTTGACGTGCCGGTGACGATGAAGGACCTCGGCCAGCGGCTGCGCTGCGACCCGTCCTTCGTCACGATGATCGCCGACGCGCTCGAGCAGCGCGGGCTCGCCAAGCGCGAAGCCAGCGTGACCGACCGGCGGATCAAGAATCTCGTGCTCACGCCGCAGGGCCTCGAGCTGAAGGCAAGCCTTGAGCAAGAGACGCAATGCGTGATGCCGTGGGCGGATGCGCTGACCGAGGAAGAGCGCGAGCAGTTCCTCGGCCTCGTCCGCAAGATGAACGTGGCTCTGGCTGAGCAGGACGGCAAGCCGGCCGGCCCGGACAAGGGCCACGCCGTCAAGGTGAAGAACACCGCGGCCGCGGCAGCAGTCGCCGCCGTGCTAGAGGAGGTGACGAGCAGCTCCACCACCGCGGCCGGTTAACGTACTGACCGGCGGAATCGCGACGCTGAGCATCGACAGACCCGGTGTAGTAACAGCCGGGTGGCCCTGACGGGGTATCTAGGGGTTGCTAGGGGGTCGTGTCCCTTGGCGGCACAGACGGGGCAGGTTCAGCGAGCCGCATGAGGCTAAGTCCGCCGGCAATTCGGGGGATCGCGACCAATCAACTCGTGTCTTAACAACACAGTCATTGCAATCAACTAAATCTTTACGCCGTGATCGCTGCCTGGTCACGGTGCGGGACGAGCACGCCCTAGTGGCGGCATCTCGCGCCAGACAGCAGCTCGTAGTCCCGGCGCTAGATCCGCACGCCCTAAGAAAGGTGAGGAGACCGCTGTGTCATCGACGCAATCGGTTACCGGTCGGGCAATCAGACCCGCCGAGGGTGGCGTGAACCGCCATCTCGGGCTGGCCCTTGTCGTCATCGCTACGGCCCAGTTGATGGTTGTGCTCGACGCGGCCATCGTGAACGTCGCGCTGCCGCACATCCAGCACGCGCTCGGCTTCTCCGGCAACGGCCTGGAGTGGGTCGTGACCGCCTACGCCGTTACCTTCGGCGGGTTGCTGCTGCTCGGCGGTCGATCCGGCGACTTGCTCGGCCGGAAGCGAATATTCATCTGGGGACTTCTGCTGTTCTCGGCGGCCTCGCTGTTCGGTGGCTTCGCTACCTCGCAGGCCTGGCTGCTGGCATCGAGGGCGATCCAGGGAGTCGGCGGCGCGATGATCGCGCCGACCGCGCTGGCGCTGATCACCACCACGTTCCCGCAGGGTCCGCAGCGCAACCGGGCGTTCGGCGTCTACGCCGCGATGAGCGGCGGTGGCGCGGCGGTCGGCCTGGTCGCCGGAGGCCTGCTGACCACCTACCTGTCCTGGAGGTGGGTGCTGTTCGTCAACGTGCCGATCGGCATCGCGACGGCGCTGCTCGCCCGCTACGTCATCACCGAGTCAGACCGTCAGACCGGCCGGTTCGACCTGCCCGGTGCGATCACCGCTACCGCTGGCGTGGCCGCGCTGGTGTACGGCCTGTCCAACGCGAGCACCGATCAGTCTGGCGTCTCGCACTGGGGCGACGCCAAGGTCCTCATCTCGCTGATCGCCGCGGCGCTCCTGCTAGTGGCCTTCGTGTTCATCGAGCGGCGGAGCAAGCACGCGCTGCTGCCGATGCGGGTGCTGGCCAACCGCAGCCGGACCGGCGGCTACCTGGTCATGCTCGCCCTGGCCACGGCGATGTTCGGGATCTTCTTCTTCCTGACGATCTTCGTGCAGGAAGTGCTCGGCTACAGCGCGCTGCGCTCGGGCCTGGCGTTCCTGCCCTTCGCCGTGACCGTCGTGCTGATGTCGGGCGTGGTGTCGCAGCTGGTCGCCCGCACCGGCCCGCGGCCGCTGATGATCGCGGGGTCCGCGATCACGGCCGTCGGCATGTACTGGTTCTCGCACATCAACGATCACAGCCAGTACGTCAGCGGGCTGCTCGGCCCGATGCTGGTGACCTCGGTGGGGCTTGGCCTGGTGTTCGTGCCGATCTCCCTGGTCGCGCTGACCAAGGTCCGGCCCGATGATTCCGGAGTGGCCTCCAGCCTGCTTAACACCGGCCAGCAGGTCGGCGGGGCGATCGGCCTGGCCGCGCTGGGCACGGTCACCTGGACCGTGGTGTCGAACAGCATCAAGCACCAGGTCTCGCAGGCGGCGGCCGCGGCCGCGAAGGCAGGACATCACCTGCCGGCGCCTAAGCCGGGCGCCAAGCTGCCGTCCTCGATCCTGAACCAGGCGCTGGCCTCCGGTATCTCGCGCGGCTTCCTGGTCGCGGCCGGGATCGCCGTGGTCGCCCTGATCGTGACC
This sequence comes from Streptosporangiaceae bacterium, assembly GCA_035606435.1. Classification (GTDB taxonomy): domain Bacteria; phylum Actinomycetota; class Actinomycetes; order Streptosporangiales; family Streptosporangiaceae; genus Chersky-822. The sequence continues at coordinate 5,951 of DATNFM010000220.1, forward strand.
TGGTTCATGATCAGGATCACCCGCGAGGACATCGCAGCGACCCCGGCGATGCCAGGCGCGGGTCCAGTGGAAGCTGTCGACGGCGAAATCGACGGGACGGATGAGGTCGACGACTTCGACGACCTGCCGGAGCTGGAGAGATCCAGTAGGTAAGCGGTCAGATTAGGCAGTGGCGGTGGTGGCGGTCGCATCCGATGCGGCCGCCACCGCGCCGTCCAGGAGCCTGACCGTGTTGGCGGCGATCGCGGGGATCCGGGGGCCTGGAAGCACGATGCCGGTCAGGTTCAGCGGGTCGGCCGCGGACAGCAGCACAAGCTCACCGTTTCTGGGCTGCTTGCGTACCGTGCGCAGCACGTCGATCGCGTCCGGGTGGGCGTATTGCTCGCCGCTGAACCCGGTGACGAACCTGCCCCCTCTGATCGTGCCCCTGGCTTCCATCCGCCGGAAAGCCCAGAGCAGGTCACGCCAGCCGACCCCGGCCGGAATCGACTCCCTGACCGCGAGGTCCCGCAGCACTACGCCCCATCGGGCCGCCAGTTGCTCGGCTACGGCCTCGGCCAATTCGTCCCGGTCCGGCGCCGCCATCGGAGGCGGCAGCAGCGACCACCGGCCGGCCGACCCGGTCGGCACGGCACTGGCTCCACGCCGCAGGCCCCTGCGGGGAACGAACCGCTGCCGGTCACCGCGCCGCAGCAAAGAGCGGACCGCGCGGAATCCATCGGCTGTGACCAGCCCGCGAGCCACCCCATCCCAGAGCGCCTCATCGATCTCGTCGGCCGGCAGCCCGGTGACGGCGGTCAGGTCGTGCCGGAACAGCGCGCCGTCGCGACGCAGCGCGTCGAGTACCGCCAGGCTCTGGCCGGGATCGGGCAGCGCCGGGCTCAGCTCGCCTCGCGTGGCCCGCAGCAGCCACGGCAGATCGACGCGCAGCGCCAGCGTGATCGGAGTCGCCCGAGATGGCGAACGACCGGCCCGCCTCGGCACCGCATCGGGGTCGGGCTCGCGCACCGACAGCCGTCCCCAGCAGACCTGCCCGGACAGGCACAGGTCATCGAGCCATTCGCGCCGGTACCCTTCCACCCGGGCGGCGAGTACCGACCGCTCCCACGCGGCGGCGGCCAGTTCGTAGCCCTGCAGTTGCTCGATCACCGACAAGACGCCGAACCGGCCTTCCCGCCGGGTGCCCTCGCTCACGTGCTGCCACCGCAGCAGGAATCGCATGAAATCCCGCGCATTGACCGGCTCGACTTCGCGCCGCAACCGGTCCCTCGAGTACGCGTGGATGCGGGAAAGCAGCCGCCGCGCGCAGAACTCCTCCTCGGCCTCCGGTCCGGTGAACCGGCCCCGCAGCGCGAAGCCCTCCTGCTCGATCTTGGCAAGACCTCTTTGGATGAACGCATTGCGCAGCCCGGTCAGCTCACTGAGGCGGGCCGCCGTCGACGGACCCAGGCAGTCCAGGTGGCCGCGAAGCACAGCGGCGATCGCGTCGTCCTCGTCGGGTAGTCCCCGTTCGACCAGGCCCGTCGGCGGGCGATGATCGGGGACGACCGCGACTCCAGGAAACAGCACGTCGATAGCCGGCCGAGCCTCGGTGACGGCCCACAGCGCGCCGGAATCGACGGTGCTGGCCCGGGAGGACGACCCCCCGGAGCCCCCCGCTAGGACGGTGACGGCGCGGCCGGTCTGGGCCAGCTCGGTGAACCAGTCCCGCCACTGCTCCTGCGGGCGGGCCACCACGAGCGTCAGCAGCAGGTCGTGCAGTTCATCTACGTCACGGGGATCGGGCCTGACCTGCTCGATGACCCGCTCGATCGCGGCCGGGTCGAGTCGTGCCAGCTCGTGCGGCGCGACCGGCAGGCCGCGCCGAAGCGGCACGTTCCGGCTGCGCCGGTCTTCGAGCTCGGCGTCGTCCAGGAAGGTGTACGGCCGGCCGTTCAGGATCTCGTGCGAGAGCACGGACGGCTCGGTGGTGTCCCTTACCACCACATTGACCTGCGTCGACTCGATCCGGCCGAGCAATGCTTTCAACCCGGAAATGTCCATTGCCTCGTTCAGGCAGTCATGCAAGGTTTGCTTGACCAGCATGTGATCGGGGATGTCCATCGGCCCAGGGGCGACGTTCTCCTGGCAGGCGGCCAGCACCGGGAACACCGCTGCCATCAGGTCATCGGCCTCCATCCGCTGGATCGCGGGCGGATTCTTCTTGCCGCCGCGCATCCGGAGCACGGTGAGGGACGTGTTGAGGTTCCACCGCCAGCGGACGGCGAACATCGGCGCGGTGAGCACGGCCTGGCGGACTACGCCTTCCACCGTGCCCGAGGCGAGGAACTTGGGGACTCGGTCGAGTGGGAAGGAGTGCTGCGGGCCGAGGGAGAGCAGGATCGCGTCGTCACTGGCCGCCGCCTGCAATTCGAAGTCGAACGTCACGCAGAACCGCTTGCGCAGGGCCAGGCCGAACGCGCGATTGATCCGGGCGCCGTAGGGGGAGTGGCCAACCAGTTGCATGCCGCCGGCCTCGTCGAAGAACCGCTCGAGCACGATGGTGTCTTGTGTCGGCATCACTCCGAGCTGGGCGAGCGCGGTGCCCAGGTAGGCCGCGATCATCTCGGCGGCGTCCGGGCCGATTCCGCACTCGGCGATCAGCCAGCGCACGGCCTCGGCGACGCGGTCGGCTGGAAGCTGCTCGTCCTGGGGCTGCGCTGGAGCTGAATCTGGTGGAGCCGAGTCTGGTGGAGCCGTTTCTGGGCTGTGGCCGGGTCCCAGGATCCCGGTGATCGCGGCCCGGACCGAGCTGACCTCTTCGGACAGCTCGATCGTGCGGCCTGGCGCCTCGCCCCGCCAGAACGGGACCGAAGGCGGCGCACCCTGCGCGTCGACGACCCGGACGATGCCGGGCTCAACCCGGCGGATCCGCCAGGATGTGGTGCCGAGCAGGAAAATGTCCCCGGCCATGCTCTCGAACGCCCAGTCCTCGCTTACGGTGCCGACCAGGGCTTCGTCGGGCTCGGCCAGCACCCGGTAGTCGCCCAGTTCTGGGATCGCGCCGCCGGAGGTCAGGGCCGCGATGCGGGCGCCGCGCCTGGCCTTGATCGTGCCGTTCACCTGGTCCCGGTGCAGGTAGGCGGCGCGGCGACCGCGCCCGGTCCTGATGCCTTCCGAAAGCGTGGCGACGATGTCGTCGAAGTCGTGGTCCGAGACCGAAGCGAACGGGGCCGCGCCCCTGGCCAGCTCCAGCATCTCGGTCTCCGGCCACTCGGCGGCCGAGCATTCGGCCACCACCTGCTGGGCCAGGATGTCGAGCGGGCAGTCGGGAATGACCAGCCGGTCCAGCCGTCCGGCCTTGGCGCCGCGGAGCAGCGCGGCGCATTCGACCAGCTCATCCCTGCTCGTCGGGAACAGCCGGCCGGACGGCACGCCGTCCCGGGTGTGATTGGACCGGCCCACCCGCTGCAGGAACGTGGCGAAGCTGCGCGGCGAGCCGATCTGGCAGACCAGCTCGACCGGTCCGACGTCGATGCCCAGCTCCAGCGACGCGGTCGCAACGAGAGCGCGCAGGTCACCGGCGCGCAGCCGGGCCTCGACCCGCTGCCGCCGGTCCTTGGACAGGCTGCCGTGATGGGCCGCGACCTGGCCTTCGCCCAGGCGCTCGCCCAGGTCATGCGCGACCTTCTCGGCCTGCCGCCTGGTGTTGACGAACACCAGGGTCGTGCGGTGCTGCTCGACGTGGCCGGCGATCAGGTCGGTGATCTCGGCTAGCTGCTCGGCCGAGGCCACCGCACCGAGTTCGTCGGAGGGGAGCTCCAGGGCGAGGTCGAGATCGCGGCGGTGGCCCGAGTCCACGATCGAGCACAGTGGCGATCCGTCTGGATTGCTCCTGGCCGGTCCGGCGCCGACGAGCAGCCGGGCGACATCGCTGACCGGCTTCTGGGTCGCGGACAGGCCGATCCGCTGGAGGGGACGGCCGGTCAGGTGGGCGAGCCGCTCGAGCGTCAGGGCGAGGTGGGATCCGCGCTTGTTTCCCGCGACGGCGTGGATCTCATCGACGATCACGGTGTCGACCGTGCCCAGCATCTTCCGGCTGCGCTCGGCGGTGACCAGCAGGTAGAGCGACTCGGGGGTGGTGATGAGGAATTCCGGCGGGTGCTTCAGCATCGCGGCGCGTTCGGCGGCCTCGGTGTCGCCGGTCCGTACCGCGATCCTGATCTGCGGTGCGGCCAGGCCGAGTTCGGCGGCGGTCTCGGCGATCTCGGCCAGCGGCCGTTCCAGGTTCTGCCAGATGTCGACCGCCAGTGCCTTCAGCGGCGACACATACACGACCTGCGGGCCGGTGGGATCTTCGGCCTCGGGGGCTTCCTTGGTCTCGGGGGCTTCCTTGGTCTCGGGGGCTTCCTCGGCCGCTTCGATCGCAGCCTGGGCCTCGTGGGCGCGGTAGAGGCGGTCGATGCAGACGGCGAAGGCGGCCAGGGTCTTACCTGACCCGGTCGGCGCGGCGATCAGCGTGTGCCGGCCGGCCGCGATCTCACCCCAGCCCTGGGCCTGCGGCGCGGTCGGCCCAGCCGGGAATCGCCTGGCGAACCAGGTCCTTACAGCCGGATGGAATTCGAGTCCTCCCGCTGCACCCTCCGCCCACCGTCCATGGCCCTCGGGCGGGTCAGAAGCAAACATGCTGCCAGGCTAACCCGCCCCACTGACAATCACCCGCCAGCGATCCCGCGGGGCACTCCGGCCAGGAGAGCCCTGGTCAGCATCGTGTCCTCGGCACTGGCGGTGACGTTGATGATCGGAATCGAGGTACTATTCCTCCCGCCGATCTTGGCCGGTTGACCGCGTCGAGTGCCTGTCCGCGCATGACGTTGCCGCGCATGACGTTGCCGCCCAGCCGCGATATTTCTCACAATTAAAGAACCCCCATTTTCTGGTGCTGACGCTTACTTGGACGGCGGAGCCAGGCGGTATATGACGCCGGCCGTGTCGTCGCTGATGTAGAGGGCGCCGTCTGGTCCTGGTACGGCATCGGCCGGACGGCCCCAGCGGCTGCCGTCGGAGTTCTGGAATCCGGTGACCATGACCACGGCTGGTTCGAGGGTGTGCCTGGCCGCGTTCCAGGCCAGCCACAGCACCGCCGGCGGCCTGGGCGGCACGCGGTTCCACGATCCGTGCACGGCCACGACCGCGCCATTCTTCCAGGGCGCGGGCAGGGCACTGCCCTGGAGGAAGCTCAGGCCGAGCGGAGCGCTGTGGGCGGGAAGCCCGACATTGATCGGCTCCAGGCTGGCACAGTTCAGGTGGCGGCCGCGCGGATTGGTGAGTGAGTCGCGCACCAGCGGGATGCCGGCAAGCGATCCGGCTGGATGGTTCACGTCTTGATCGGGATTGCAATAGGGCCAGCCGAGATCGCGGCCCTGCGTCACCGGCACCACCTCATCCGGCGGGTGGTTGTTGACGTAGGCCTGGATGACCTGGCCGAAGGCGTCCTTATGGCCGGCGTAGGGGGAGTGGAACGGGTAGGGGATCTTGTCCCGGTTGTTGACCGCCGTCCAGACCGTTCCGTCCGGCGCGACCGCCAGTCCCTCGCCGTTGCGCACACCGCGTTCGACCACCCGCAGGCCGGTGCCGTCCGGTCGAACGGACATGATCGTCGCGCGCGGCGGCTTGAACGTCCGGTCGTCCGGATTGGCGTTCGACGAGCTGCCGACGTTGAAGTAAAGGGTGCCGTCGGGTGTCACGGCCACGTCTTTCACCGTGTGGTTGTCGTCGCCGTTCGGCTTGATGCCAGGCAGGTGCGGAGCGATCACCCGAGGCTGGCCGCCGATCCCCTTCTTCCCCCACGGGTAGCTCACCACCTGGTCGGCCTCGGCGACGTACAGCAGCCAGTGGCCGCTAACCCGGGCGAACGCCAGGCCCTGGGGCTGGGTCAGGTCGGTCAGCACGGTCCGCGAATGCCCAAGCCCCCGTTTGGCCGGCGTTAGTTCGGCGACCGTTCCCTCGTCGGGCTGGCTGACCAGCAGGTCACCCTGCGGGGTCCAGGCCTCCATCCGCGCGTCCTGCACCCTGGCCCAGACGCGGACCGTCCACCCGGGCGGCACGTGCAGCTTGCGGTGGGCGGCGAACGCGCCTCCCTCGCCGGGCGGCGCCGCCACCTCGACGAGCGAGGTGGCCTTGATCGGCAGGCCGCTCGCCTCGATGCCTACGTGGACCGGCGTGCCGCAGGCGGCCGCCACTAGCCCGGCCGCCGTCAGGAAACCGGCAATAGCGCTCGAACGGCGCCTGCGAACCTGCATTGGCCCAGTCCACCATGCCTGGCGGGCGAAATAGGCGGCACGGCGAAAACGCCGTGATCCCGCCTCGGTGCCTTTCTGGTGTCGCGCTGGTTAGGATGGTTTATTGCGAATTGGGATGACCGGGCGACGTGGGCCGGGTCTCGCGGTCGGCGGATGGGGGAAAGCTGCTGGTACGAGGTCTTGTGACCTGGGAGCGTAGCGGGGGACTCGTTCGTTAAGGGAAGTGAGTCGAAACCGAGTCTTTCATGAGTACATTTGGTGCTGTTCTAGGACACCTTCGCTAGCTGCCTTGGGCACGCCGCCCGTCCGGGGGAGCTGGATTGGAGATCGCATGCCCGGAGTCGCTCGGGTGCTCGGCAAGACCGGTCTGGCCGTCGGGCTCGGGCTGGTGCTGATCGGTCCGACGGTTCAAGGGGCAGACGCCATCCTTCCAGCCCCCGGCAAGACCGCCGCCGGGCACGAGATCGACGCCAAGACGACTCCAGCGAAAGCCACCTCAAAGTCGAAGGCCAGCTCCAAATCGAAGGCCAGGCAAAAGAAGACCAGGCAGAAGCCGCGTTCGGCGGCAACGCGCCCGGTCCAGTCCATAGCCGACCTGAAGCCGGGCGCCTACACCGCCCCGGTCGTGACGCGCCCAGCCAAGACTCATCCGGCTGGCTCCCGGCCGAAGCCGCCGGCCAAGACCCCTCCGGGCAAGCACCCGAGGAACCCGGTGACCAAGCCGCCCACGCGGTCCAGGATGAACCCGGTCGTGCACCGCCACCATCGACGCCACCCGTCGCTGGCCGGTACCTGGTCGCTGTTCGGCGGGGAGTTCAAGTTCAGCCGCATCGCGGTCGCGACGATCTCCGACACGGTCATCAGCCAGCGAATCGGCGTGTTCTGCCCGGCCGTGAACGATCAGGACGGGCAGCTCGTGCTCCGGCAGATCGACAAGCTCGACTACATCGGCACCTGGCAGTGGTTCAACCCCAAGACCTGCGAATCGGCCGGGTACGGGACCGTCAGGATCATGGTCTGGCGGGACAAGCTGACGGCCACGTTCACCGCCTACCCGCCGCCCGGGATCCCCGGCCCGCCGGACACCACGAGGATGGAGCGGCTCAAGGGCCCGGTCGGCTAGAGTCGCCTGGGCTCACGGGCCCCGCCTCCGGCCTCCGGCCCCCGGCCCCCGGCCTCCGCCCCCGAGCCGCTGGCGCATCGCCTCGTACAGGACGATCGACCCGGCGGTGGCAGCGTTCAGCGAGCTGGCGGACCCCGTCATCGGCAGGCTGACCAGCACGTCGCACTCGGCCCGCCAGGCGGTGGTCAGCCCATTGGTCTCGTTGCCGATCACCAGCACGGTCGGCGCGGTCAGGTCAGCCCCCCGCACGTCGACGGCTCCGTCCTCGTCGGTGCCGACAACGACGACTGGCGATCCGGCTGACCGCAGCCGACGCACCCAGTCGATCACCTCCTGGTGCGACGGCGCCCGGACGACCGGAAGGCTGAAGAACGACCCGGTGCTGGCCCGGACGCAGCGCGGGTCGTAGGGGTCGGCGCCGTGCCCGGTCACCACGACCCCAGTCCCGCCGAACGCATCCGCCGACCTGATCAGCGTGCCGATGTTGCCCGGACTGGCCGGCCGGTCAAAGACTGTCACCAGCAAGGTCGCCTCACCAGGCGCGAGCCGCGCCAGGTCATCCGGCGGCATCTGCGCCACCGCCAGCAACTCGGGCGCGCCGTCGGCCTTCTCGCCGAGCTCAGCCATCAGTTCCGGCGCGACCACGAACCGAGCCGCCGCCGGCGTCGTCTCCCACAACTCCGCCGCCCACTTCGACGGCGAACTCCGCCCGTCGTGCAAGAGCGCGCGGATCGTCCAGCCGTGCCGCACCGCCTCCGACACCGGCCGGACACCTTGCACGAGGAATTCCCCGAGCCGGTGCCGCTTGGTGCGGTTGGTCAGCAGAGCCTGCCACTGCTGAAAGGTCGCGTTCCGGCTGCCGACCCGGCCGGGCCGGGCCGCGTTCATTGGCGCGCCTCCGGCACGACCCATCACGTCCCGCGCGGACAGGGGAAGAACATCTTGCCATCTAGGTCCACGTCAAGCTTCATAGCGGAAAACCCGTCCGGCCGCGAATAGACGGTCCGGCAGAACGCGGCGTAGCCGTGCCGTCCCGAGCACTTGCTCCCGGTCTGGCCGGGAGAGCAGACGTACCCATCGGCCGAATACTCGACCTCGCCCACCCACTTACCGCTGGGCTGCGCGTGAGTCCGGTCCCCGCTGAACGCATCCCATCCGCACGGCGTTCGTCCGGCCAGGGCCGTGCAGGTGACCCCGTACTGCTTGCTTCCGCGCAACTCGGAGGCGAAGCAGGCCTTGTAGAGGTAGCACTCCTCGATCACCGCGCCGTCCGCGTACCGCTTGGCCCACCAGGTCAGCCACGGCGAGTTCTTCCACAGCCCGGCCATTCCGAGCCGGTGCGTCTGGTTGAACGCGTAGGCCAGCAGGTTCTGGGCGTCCCCGATGGTCAGGTGGAAGCCGGTCACAGGCGGCGGATCGAAGCTGTCGATGTCGTCCAGTTCGACCGCGTCGAAGCCCTTGCGCGAGCACATCTCCAAACGCGCCTTGATCATCGGCTTAAGCGAGTTGAGCTGGCGGAAGTCCACCCACCGCTCCTGCGGGTAGCCGTAGTAGACATTCCCGAGCGTCGCGGCCGGGAACCCGGTGGCCTTCCCTGGACTGCCGTCTGGCCGGTATTCCTCCCAGGCCAGGTCCAGGTAGCAGATCGTCCGGGGATGGGCGAGGGTGTCCGCCTGCCAGTGCGTCCTGATCGCGTGGATCTGCGCCCGCGTGGTCAAGAACCCGTCGATGTCGTACAGGTCCACGGCCTGCTTGCCGGTCCGCTCCAGCGGCGTGGCCCGCCCGATCTGCCAGTCCCACCGCATCGGCTTGCCCTTGGAGTTCAGATGCGGCGGCAGCCAGCAGTGACACGTGACTGGCTTCGGCAACGGAGTCACCCGCCAGCGGTATCGCAGCAGCGTCGCACCGCCCCGGTCGACGGTCCTGACGGTGACCTGATGCGCCCCAATCGAGAGTTTTCCTATATAGAAAGCATGCGCCGGCTGAATCTTGTGCCAAGAGCCGTGGTCAAGGCGCCAGAACTCCTCTGGCTTGCCCAGGCTGGCCTGGTAGTGCGGCGGGTCGACGCTGAAGTACTCCTCGCGGGATCCGGTCCGGTGCTCGGGCAGGCCATCGGTGAACTCGGTGCGCGGCGCCCGCCTGGAGTACCGGGCGACGACGCGCCGAGAGGTGACGGTCGCCGACGCGTTGAGCACGGAGAAGGAGAACGGTACCGCTCGCGTCTGCACTACCTCGGTGGCGGTTTCTATGAGCCGCAGCTTCCGGCCGGTGTCGGCGTGACCGACGATGTACTTCGAAGCGGCGAACGGCGTGGCCGTGCTGTCGCTGCCGGATTGGCAGAGACCTGCGCAATTTTTCCAGGAAAAAGCGACGCCAAAGCTGAGAAGGCGGTCGCCCTTCGGAAGCCGCCCCGGCCGCCAGGCCAGGCCAGCGGCCCTGACCACGTTGCCATCGCGAGCCTGGCCGGCGATCCGCAACGCCCCCGATCGCTGCGGCGGCTGGACAGCTTTCGCGACTGCCGGCCGGGCGGTGGCCACCGCCGTGCCGGTCGGCATGCCGACAGGACCGGCCGCCGCGGCTATCGCGGCTATCGCCGCCAGTGTTCTGGTGGACATGGCGGACCAGCCCCTCCCGGGCAGTTCGATTTACCTGGTAAAACCTTGCGGCAGCATTCCCGCGTGGGCGTCGAGCAGTTCGTCGCACATCGCGACGGTCTGCTCCGTGGTCAGCGTCGCCGCTGTGTTCGGATCGAGCAGCGCCGCCTGGTAGACGTAGTCGCGGTTCGCGGTCAGCGCGGCCTGAACGGTCAGCTCGACCACGTTGAGGAACGTCCGGTTGAGCGCGGCCAGCTGCACCGGCAGCGCGCCGACGGCCCGGGGCAGCGGTCCGCCGACGCCCAGGTAGCACGGCACCTCGACGCAGGCGTCCGGCGGCAGGTTCTCGATCTTGCCGCCGTTGCGGATGTTGACGTAGATCTCGCGCTCTTCGCCGGTCTCCGTCGAGTGAATGAACTGCGAGGCCAGTTCGTCGTTGGACTCGAGCTCGACCTGCTCCCCGGCGTCGAGCTGCCTGGTGAGCTCGGCGAACTCGGCCAGGTTCTCCTCGCAGCGGGCCAGGTAGTCGCCGACGAAGATCCGGTAGTCCGCGACCTGCGAGTCGTGCCGCATGAACCACGGCACGTACTCGGCGGAATGCTCGCTGGACTCGGTCGGGAAGTAGCCGAACCGCCGGAACAGCTCGACCCGGACCCGTCGACCGAGCCCGTCCGGATCGGCGTCGATCACTTGCCTCAGCTTCGGGTACAGCGACTCGCCGTCGTGCTCAAACCGCAGCACGAACGCCTGGTGGTTGAATCCCGCCGTCGTATAGCTGATCTCAGCTTCCGGAACTCCCACGAGCCCAGCCAGGAACTTGTGCGTGTCCCGCACCGAGTGGCACAGCCCGTACACCCGCTCGAAGTCGGTGCCGGCATAGATCGCCCACGGCAGCATCGCCATCGGGTTGGTGTAGTTGAGCAGGTAGGCATCCGGGCAGTGACGCAGCATGTCGGTGCCGAGCGCGACCGCGACGGGGATCGTGCGCAGGCCCCGGAAGATGCCGCCGATGCCGATCGTGTCACCGATCGTCTGGCGCAGCCCGAACTTGGCCGGGATGTCGAAGTCGAGCCTGGTCGCGTCGTACCCGCCGACCTGGACCTCGTTGATTACGTACTTGGCACCCTCGATCGCCGCGGTGCGGTCGAGGGAGGCGGTGACGGTGACGCTGGCACGCCTCTGATCGACGATCCGGTTGACCAGCCTCTCGGCGAAGGCGAGCCGCTCGGCGCTGATGTCGTGCAGCGACAGGTGAAGCTGCCCGCTCAGCTCGGTGAATCCGCACAGGTCAGTTGCGACATTCCGGGTGAACTCGATGCTCCCGGCCCCGATGAAGGCGATCTTGATCACGATCAAAAGTGTTTCATTGAGCGCAGTTCCGCGCAAGAGTGTGCAGGTCATCATGCAATGACCCACAGTTACCTGCACTTTTGCTGCGCGATCGTCTTGACAGGGTCAGACGGGACCCCAAAGATATGCCTCAAACATCGGCGTAGGTGAACAGAGGCCATGATGGGCACTTATCGGCTGCGGGTAGCTGCGAGCTGCGCGCTCGCGATCACCGTCGTCACCGGGCTGGCGGCGTGCGGTTCCGGCAGTACGGCGGCCGGAGGCGACGGCAAGTCGATCCAGATCTGGGAGGGCTACACCGGCGTTGAGGCGAAGGTGTTCGCCAAGATGGTCGCGCAGTACGAGAAGTCCCATCCGGGCGTGAAGGTCAGCACGCTGTACGTCAACAGCGACAACACGCTGCACAAGGTGCAGACCGCCGTCGCCGGCGGCGCCCCGCCCGACATCGCCTACCTGTACGGTTCCTGGGCGCCGAACGTCGCCAAGATCTCTTCCGTGGTGACGCTGAACGACGTGGTCAAGAGCAAGAGCGTGAACTGGAACGACTTCTGGGTCGGCGAGCGCGATGTCGCCACCGTCAACGGCCGCGTGATCGGGATGCCTGCCCTGGTCGACAACCTCGCGGTGGTCTACAACAAGAAGCTGTTCGCCCAGGCGCATCTGCCGCTGCCCGGACCGAACTGGACCTGGTCGCAATTCGAGGCCGACGCCAAGAAGCTGACGATTCCGTCGGTCAAGCAGTTCGGCACCGCCTACGTCACCCCGGGCAGCGAGGACACGGTCTGGCACTGGGAGGCGCTGCTCTGGGAGGCCGGCGGGAGGGTTCTCGACACCGGCAACACTAAGGCCGCGTTCGACTCCCAGGCCGGGCTGACCGCGCTGGACGCGTTGCGCACGATGGCCGTCACCGACAAGTCGATGTACCTGGATCCGACCGACTCGGCTTACGCCAACCTGTTCAACTCAGGCAAGATCGGCATGCTGGTCACCGGGCCGTGGGACCTGTCGGCCTTCCCGAATATCCAGTACGGCGTCCAGATCATGCCGTCGTTCCCTGGCACGGCGGGCGGGCATCAGACGATCTCAGGTCCGGACAACTGGGTGGTCTTCAACAACGGCGCCTCCAGGGTCAAAACCGCCGAGAACTTCCTCCTCTGGCTGACGGCCCCAAGCCAGGACAAATTTTTCACCCTAAAAACCGGCAATCTGCCGACGCGACAGTCGACCGCCAGCTCGCCCGGCTATCAGAGCCAAATGGACGCGTCGCTGCCTGATGTCTCGGCGTTCATCTCCAACCTCGGCAACGTCAAGCTGGCCCGGCCGCAGATCGCTAGCTATCCGCAGGTTTCCCAGGTCATCGGCAACATGATCGTGGGCGTCCTGCTGGGCAAGCAGCAGCCGAAGGCCGCGCTGGACGCCGCCGCGGCGAAGGTCAACCAGATCCTGGCCGGCTCTGGATGAGCCTGTCGGCTTCCCTCGCGCTCAGCCGGCGTCGGCTCGGCGAGCGGCCTGGGTCGCGACGGCTGCGCCGCACCGAGTCGCTGACCGGCTGGGCGTTCGTCACCCCGGCGACGGTGATCATCGGAACGTTCGGTGCCGCGCCGATCATCTGGTCGCTGGTCATGTCGTTCCAGCACAGCGATCAGCTGTCGTCGAGCACGCCGTTCGTCGGGTTGCGCAACTACCGGCAGATGATCCACGATCCGGCGGTGGCGTCGGCGATCTGGCACACGCTGATCTACACCGTGCTGTTCGTGCCGGGGACGATGGTGGTCGGGCTGTTCCTCGCGGTGGCGATGAACCGCAAGCTCCGCTTCATGTGGGTGTACCGGACCGCGGCCTACGCCACGATGGCTATCTCGACGATCAGCGAGGCCCTGGTCTTCATCTGGCTGTTCGACCCGTCGTACGGGATCGTGAACTACGTCTTCAGCCTGCTGCACATTCCGCAGCAGCAGTTCCTGAACTCGCCGTCGGAGGCCCTGTTCGTGGTCTGCGTGATGACGATCTGGGGCTGGTCCGGCTTCGCGGTCGTCATCTACCTGGCCGCGCTGCAGGGCATACCGAAGGACCTGACCGAGGCGGCCTCGATCGACGGGGCCGGCCCGGTCAAGTCGTTCTGGCGGATCACGATGCCGCTGCTATCGCCGGCGTCGCTGTTCCTGGCCGTCTGGCTGACGATCAACGCGCTGCAGCTCTTTGACGAGGTGTACCTGTCGACTCAGGGCGGACCGCTGGGGGCGACCACGGTCATGGTCTATTACCTGTACCAGCAGGCGTTCGAGAACTTTAACTTCGGCTACGCCTCGGCGATCGCGTACCTGCTGTTCATCGTGATCCTGGTGGTCACCGCGATCCAGTTCCGGATCGGGCGTCGATTCACCTACTACCGGTCATGACCGCGGTCGTGCGCAAGGCGCGCCCGGTCAGCACCGCTGGGCCGCCGCTGGCGAGGCGGCGGCGACGGCTGCCGTTCAGTCCGTGGCATCTGGTGCTGATTCCGGCGATGATCATCTTGCTGTTCCCGTTCGTCTGGCTGGTCGTGACCTCGCTCGAGACGTCGTCGGAGGCGCTGCGGTTTCCGCCTGACCTGACGCCGCACGTGATCAGGCTGCGGAACTACCCGGACGCTCTTTCGGCCGCGCCGTTCGGGCGGTTCTTCCTCAACAGCGCGATCGTCGCGCTGACCACGGTCGTGTGCAACCTGGTGCTGTGCGCGGCGGCCGGGTACGCGTTCGCCCGGTTCAGGTTCCTTGGCCGGACCGCGCTGTTCGTCGTGATGATGGCGACGCTGATGGTGCCGTTCCAGGTCACGATGATCCCGCAGTTCCTGATCACCAAGTGGATCGGCGTGAACCTGCTGGCCGGGGCCGGCATCGGCCATATCGGAGCGCTGATCGTGCCGAATGCCGCGACCGCGTTCGGGGTGTTCTTCCTGCGGCAGTTCTTCCGTACCCTGCCGATCGAGTACGAGGACGCGGCCCGGGTGGATGGTGCCAACCGGCTGATGGTGCTGTGGAAGGTCGTGCTGCCGCTGTCCGCGCCCGCGCTGGCCACGCTCGCGGCGCTGACGTTCCTCGACTCGTGGAACAACTTCCTCTGGCCGCTGATCGCGATCAACTCGACCGCCGCGTCCACGCTGCCGCTCGGGCTCGCGACGTTCCAGGGCGCGCATTCGACCGAATGGCCGCTGCTGATGGCCGGGAACGTAATGAGCCTCGCGCCGATGATGATCGTCTTCCTGATCGCGCAGCGCTATTTCGTCCGATCCGTCGCAGCCACCGGACTGTCCGGAATATAGGGGGTACTGACGATGCAGCAGGCGGACCTCGGCCTTACCGAAGCCGAGATCGCGTCGCAACCGGATTGCTGGCGGCGAGCGGCCGCGCTGCTGCCCGAGGTAGGCGGGCTGTTGCCGTCGCCGGGCGAGCGGGTGGCGGTCGTGGGTTGCGGCACGTCCTGGTTCATCGCCCAGTGCTACGCGGTGGCGCGCGAGTCGGCCGGGCTCGGCGAGACCGATGCCTTTGCCGCATCCGAGATGCCGACCGGGCGGCGGTACGACCGGCTGGTGGCGCTTTCCCGGTCCGGCACAACGACCGAGATCCTGCGGCTGCTCGACGTGCTAGGTGGCCTGCAGCCGATCGTGGCGATCACGGCCGACCCCCGGACGCCGATCTCGTCGGCCGCGGACGCGATCGTCGCGCTGGACTTCGCCGACGAGCAGTCGGTGGTCCAGACCCGGTTCGCGACCAGCGAGCTGGCGCTGCTGCTGGCGCACCTTGGCACCGATGTCGGGCCGATCGCGGATGCGGCCGAGCGGGTCCTGGACGCTCCCTTGCCAGGGGTGCTTACCGACGGCGGCCAGTACACGTTCCTCGGCACCGGCTGGACGGTGGGCCTGGCCAGCGAGGCGGCACTGAAGCTGCGCGAGTCGGCCGGGCTGTGGGCCGAGTCGTACCCGGCGATGGAGTACCGGCACGGGCCGATCGCGGTGACCGGAGCGGGCAGCCTGGTGTGGATGCTGGGGTCCGCGCCGGAGGGCCTGGCCGATGAGGTCGCGGCGACGGGCGGGACCATGTGGCCATCGGTCGAGCATCCGCTGGCTGAGCTGGTGCGGGTGCACCGGGTGGCGGTGACGGTGGCCAGGGCGGCCGGGCTCGACCCGGACCGGCCGCGCAACCTGACCCGATCGGTCATTCTCAGTTGATCCCGGCTTTCTCATGATCCTGGTCGTCTCGCTCAACCCGGCCCTGGACCTGACGTACGAGGTGCAGGAGGCGGACTGGGGCGGGGTCAACCGGCCGCACACCGTGCACGTCCGGCCCGGCGGCAAGGGCGTGAACGTGGCCAGGACGCTGCGCGCTCTCGGCCGCGACGTCAGGCTCGCTGGGCTGATCGGCGGGGCGACCGGGGCCGAGCTGGTCGAAGGGCTGGCCGGGTCGGGGGTCGAGGTGGGGTTCACCGCGATCGCAGGCCCGACTCGGCGGACGTTGACCGTAGTGGACTCGGCCAGGGGGCAGGCGGCGCTGTTCAACGAGCCGGGCCCGTTGGTGGCGGGCGGCGAATACCAGGGGTTTCTGGACGGCTATCTGGCCGCGCTGGGTGACTGCGAGGCGGTGGTGCTGTCTGGAAGCCTGCCGGGCGGAGTCGGCCCTGAAGCGTACGCGGGGCTGATCTCGGCTGCCCGGGCGGCGGCCGTGCCGGTAATCCTGGATACCAGCGGGCCGGCGCTCGCGCTCGGCGCCGCGGCGGGGCCGACGCTGGTCAAGCCCAACCTGGCCGAGCTCGAGCACATCTCCGGACGATCGCTGGCCGCCGAAGCCGCGCGGGCCGCCGCCCGGGAGCTCGTCCGGGACGGTGCCCGATCCGTGGTGGTTTCACTGGGGGAAGCCGGACTGCTGGCCGTCACCGGAGAGGGAAGCTGGCTGGCGCGGCCGGGGGAGCGAGTGGACGGCAACCCGACCGGCGCCGGGGACGCGGTGGTGGCGGGCCTGGCCGACGGGCTGGTGCGAGGGACTGGCTGGCCGGAGACGCTGCGGCACGCGGTGGGGCTCGGGGCGGCAACGGTCGCGGCTCCGGTGGCGGGAGAGTTCGCCCGGGACGAGTACGAGCGGCAGCATCGACTCGCCGGGGTCGCGGCCTGGGTCGAGCCGGGGGTCGAGCCGGGGGTCGCGCCTGGGGTCGCCGCGTGCGGCGATGGGAGCGCTCGATGACGCTGGTGGCTACTGGGGAGCTGGTGGACGCGGCTCGACGGGCTGGTGGCGCGGCGGTCGCGTTCAACGTGATCGGGATCGAGCACGCCGAGGCGATCGTGGCCGGGGCGCAGGCAGCCGGGACGCCGGTGATCTTGCAGATCAGCGAGAACTGCGTGCGCTATCACGGCGCGGTCGAGCCGATCGCGGCGGCTTCGCTCGCGGTCGCGGCCGCCAGCGACGTACCGGTCGCGGTGCATCTGGATCACGCGACCAGCGTCGGCCTGGTGAGCGCGGCGGTGTCAGCCGGGATCGGGTCGGTGATGTTCGACGCATCCGCGCTGGACTACGCCTCTAACGTGGCCGCGACGGCGGAGATCGCGCGGTGGTGCCACGAGCGCGGGGTCTGGGTGGAGGCCGAACTGGGTGAGGTCGGCGGCAAGGACGGGGTGCACGCGCCGGGTGCGCGGACCAAGCCGGCGCAGGCCGCGGAGTACGTGCTGACGACCGGCGTCGACGGGCTCGCGGTGGCGGTCGGCAGCTCGCACGCGATGCTCACCAAGGACGCGGTGCTCGACCTTGAGCTGGTCGAGCAGCTCCGGGCCGAGGTAAGCGTTCCGCTCGTGTTGCACGGATCGTCCGGAGTTCCCGATGATGTCTTGGTCGCGGCCGTGCGGTCGGGCCTGACGAAGATCAACATCGCGACCGCGCTCAACAAGGTGTTCACCGAGGCGGTGCGGGCTGTGCTGGCGGCAGACCAGAGGCTGGTCGATCCGAGGAAGTACACGGCGGCGGGCCGGGAGGCGGTCGCAGGGGAGGTAGCCAGGTTGCTAGGCGTGCTCGTTCAGTGAGCCGGTATCGGCGCTGGAACGCCTTGCTTGAGCTGCTGGCCGCCGACGGCCAGGTCACCGTCGAGAAGGCCGCCCAGGAGCTAGGCGTCTCGGCCGCGACCGTCCGGCGGGACTTCGACGATCTGGCCGCTCAGCAGATGCTCACCAGGATCAGGGGCGGTGCGGTCGCCCAGGCGGTCACCTACGATCTGCCGCTGCGTTACAAGAGCGAACGCCATCCGACCGAGAAGCAGCGGATCGGCGCCGTGGCGGCGGCCATGATCCGGCCTGGGCAGATCGCCGGGATCAACGGCGGCACGACCACCACCGAGGTCGCGAGGGCGCTGGCGGTGCGGGCCGACCTGCAGTCGGGCGGCCCGCTGTCACCGGCGGTGACGCTGGTCACCAACGCGCTCAACATCGCGACGGAACTCGCGGTGCGCCAGAACATCAAGATCGTCACGACCGGCGGGGTCGCGCGGCCTCAGTCCTATGAGCTGACCGGGCCGCTGGCCACCGGCGTGCTGGAGCAGGTCGTGCTCGACGTGGCGATCATCGGTGTCGATGGCATCGACGCCGAGGTCGGCGCCACCGCGCACCACGAGGGCGAAGCCAGCATCAACCGGCTGATGACCAAACGGGCGGCCAGGGTGATCGTGACCGCGGACAGCTCCAAGGCCGGCCGGCGCGCGTTCGCGAGGATCTGCGCGGCGCAGGATGTGGACGTGCTGGTCACGGACAGCGGCATCGACCAGGCCCAGGTCGCCCGGCTCACCGAAGCAGGCGTCCAGGTCGTCCTGGCCTGACCGGGTCGACGGCGTGCGTCAGCGGGCCCGTCGTCAGCTGAGCCGTCGTCAGCTGAGCCGTCGTCAGCTCAGGTACGCGTCTAGGAAGTCGTTGCCGAACTTGCCGGTCGGATCGAAGGCGAGCCTGAGCTGACGGAAGTCGGGCATTCGCTCGTACCGTCCGGCCGGGCTGGCGGCGAACAGCTTCCCCCAGTGCGGCCTGGGATCAAACGGTTCCAGCCGTTCCTCCACCAGTGCCAGCACCGGCGCGACGGCCGCCCAGTCATCGATCCAGGTGAAGTGAAGCCCGACCGAATCGCGCCGGTAGGCCGGACTCAGCCACAGCTCGTCCGCGGCGATCGTCCGGATTTCGGAAATCTGCACCACGGGCGCGACGAGGTCGCGCACCGCCTCGATCGCCCTGATCGCCTCGATCGCCCGGGTGCGGGGCAGCATGAACTCAGATTGCAGTTCCCGGCCCGCGCTCGGCGTGAAGTCCAGCCTGAAGTGCGGCAGCCGCTCGTGCCAGGGACCCGGCTCGCCCAGCTGGGCGGTGCAGTGCACCGGCGACATGCCAGGGACCGGGTGCCGCGGCCCGTCGGCTAGCCGGGCACCGAGCCATCCGGGCCCAGGTTCAGCCAGGTCAGCGGCCGACAGCCGGTGCTTGACCCAGAGCTGGTTGAACGTACCGGCGCGCCAGTCGGTGAACAGGCTCACGCTGTACCCGCGGCCGAAGATCTCGTCGAAGTGCCGGTCAAGCGCCTCCGTCGGCAGGTCGTCGTAGACGTACTGACTGACCCGATAGGCCGGCTCGATGGCCAGCGTCAGGCTGACCACCGCGCCGAGCGCGCCCAGGCCGACGACCGCGCCGCTGAACGCCTGCTGGTCGGCGGGACGGTCGCGATTGAGCCTGACCAGGCTGCCGTCGGCGGTCACCAGCTCGATCTCGGCCACGGCCGTAGCCAGATTGCCGACCCCGTCGCCCGAGCCGTGCGTGCCGGTCGCGCAGGCACCGGCGACCGAGATGTGCGGCAGCGAACCCAGGTTCGCCAGCGCGTAGCCGGCCTCGTTCAGGCGCGGAGCCAGCTGGCCGTACGTCATGGCGCCGGTCACGGTGACCCGGCGACGCTCGATGTCGATCGCGAAGGCGGGCGGCAGGCCGGCCAGCGAGATCTGGTCGCCGGTCGTGTCGGCGATCGGGCTGAAGGAATGGCCGGTACCTAGTACTCGAACCCGGCCGGCTCCGGCCACCAGGCGCCGTAGCTCGGTCACCGAACCTGGCCGGTGCGATCGCGCGGCCCTGAACGTGACGTTGCCCGCCCAGTTGGTCCTGGTCGGCCCCGTCACTCGGCAGCTACGAGGGCCGTCGTCAGCGCGTCGATCGCGGCCAGGTTGCCGGCGAGGTCGGCGCTGAGCTGATACCTGTCCGCGAGTTCGGCGGTCGAGGTGTAGCTGACCTTGGTCTGGCCGTCGTCATCCCAGACCAGCACCTTGAGCGGCAGGTCGAGCGCGGCCATCGGGACCGCCGCCATGACCGGGGTGCCCGCCGCCGGATTCCCGAAGATCACCAGAGTGGTCTCGCGCAGCTCAAGCCCGGCGGCCTGCGCTTCGGCCCGCTGATCGATCACCGCGAACAGCTTCACGCCCTTGGCGTTGAGAATATTGACCATGCGGGTCACGGTGTCGGACACCGATCGCGAGCTGAGCTTGGTTGTGATCGCGTTCACGCCAGCACGTTACCGGCCGAGCCGGCCGGTCGGCTAGTTGCCCGCTGGCGGTGTCGGCTAGCTTGCCGCTATGGCCGAACAGACCGAACTTGAGGTCGGTAACCGGACGATCCGGATCTCCAATCCGGGCCGGGTCTACTTTCCCGCCCGCGGCGAGACCAAGCTGGACCTCGCCCGCTACTACCTGTCGGTCGGCGACGGCATAGTCCGTGCGCTGCGGGAACGGCCGTGCATGATGCACCGGTTCCCGTCCGGAGTGGCGGGGGAGAAGGTGCACCAGAAGCGGGTGCCAGCCGGAGCGCCGCCCTGGCTCGAAACCGTGCGGGTGCATTTCCCCCGCTACAACCGGACCGCGGACGAGTTGTGCGTGACCGAAATCGCGAGCGTGATCTGGGCGGTGCAGATGTCGACGGTGGAGTTCCACCCGTGGAACTCGCGCCGGGCCGACACCGAGAGCCCCGACGAATGGCGTATCGACCTCGACCCGATGCCCGAATGCGGCTTCGACACGGTGCGTCGGGTCGCGGTGGTGGTCCAGGAGGTGCTCGCCGAACTCGGCGCTACCGGCTGGCCGAAGACCTCGGGTGGCAACGGAATGCATGTCTACGTGCGGATCGAGCCCCGGTGGGGGTTTGCTGATCTGCGCCGGGCAGCGCACGCCTTCGCCAAGGAGGTCGAGCGCAGAATCCCCGATGAGGCGACGACGACCTGGTGGCGCAAGGACCGCGACCCGAAAAAGCTCTTTGTCGACTACAACCAGAACACCAGGGACCACACGATCGCCAGCGCCTACTCGGTGCGCGGGGTCCCGGAGGCGACCGTCTCCACTCCGATCGCCTGGGATGAGATCGCCGACGTCGACCCGCGCGAGTTCACGATCGCGACCGTGCCCGCCCGGTACGCCAAGCTGGGCGACCTGCACGCCGGAATCGACGACTCCACCTACCGCCTGGACGAGTTGCTGGAGTGGGCCGACCGCGACGGCCTGACCTAGCCGACCCCCGTTGCCATGGGACTCCCACCGGTCGCTTTGGTCACTTCGGCCAAGCGTGGGGAAAGTCCGTTTCGGGCTACGCCTGGCGTCGGCCGGGGACATGGTTCCAGGCGAACCTGGCGTCGCCCGTTCGGGCGCCTTGCGCCGATGCCCGGAATGGGCGGTCTGGCCGGTCCACCGGCGTTCCCGGCCTGAAAGTTACGCAGCCTTAGCCCCGGTTACGCAGCCTTAGCCCTGGTTGCAGTTCCCGAAACTATCATAAACCCGGCAAAATTCATCGCCAACCAGGGCTAAGGCGTCGTAACCCGGGCTAAGGCGTCGTAACCGGGGTTAAGACTTCCGTAATTCCGGGTTAAGTCGGCG
>DATNFM010000221.1:0-2122 GCA_035606435.1 Streptosporangiaceae bacterium
GGATCGGGCCGGGCTCCGGTGCCTGCCCGCCGCTGCCCGCGAGCCTGGCAGTGAGCTGGCCGAGCAGGTCCTGGTCGACCCGGCCGGTGAGGATCGGCACGATCGTCGCGTCGCAGGCATCACCGGGGGTGGCGGCGGGCCCGAAGTACTCGCGGTCCGGCCGCACCGCCGGGGCGTCACCGGTCCCTCTGCCTGTCTGGCCGTCGCCGGCTGGAACGCCGCCTGGCGCGAGGTCCTGGTGCAGGCGGGCAAGTTCTTCCAGCGTCAGGTGGAGCTGGATCTGGACCGGCTGCCCGGCCCGGTCCGGCAGCCCCCCGGCCGCGATCAGCCGCCGGCAGCGCTGATAGGAAAATTGCATCGTGATCTGAATCACGCTCAACACGGCGCGTTCGCAGGCGACTAGGCGGCTCAGCCCGTCCAGGTCACGTCAGTCAGCGTGACAGTCTGGCGCGCATCGCTGATCACATAGGTGACCAGCCCTAAGCCGCCGAACTCAGCGCGGCGGATGTACGGATCGTCGGTGGGGAACGTTCGCAGCGGATCGGCTGGATACTCTATTACCGCTGCCATGGTGGCGATCAGGGCGTCAAGCGCTACCGGGGGGGAAGTGGCCTAGCTGCCCGAGCACTCGCTGGCTCAACTCGGCGCGATAGATCACTGGTGCTGAGCCCGCGCTGCCGCCAGTCGCTCGTTCCAGTCCGGGATGGCTTCGTCCGCTGGCACGGTGCGGGCAACGCCGTTCCGGACGGCCCGGAGTTCCTCGTAGTAGCCAGGCTGCCGAGTCGCAGTAACCGTCAACCGCCATATGTGCAGCAACGACCGGAGCCGCCGGTAACCGGCCAGATCATGCGCGGCGTCTACTGCCTCGTGATACTGGCGGAGGAACTGAGCGCGTTCATGTTCGGGCAGTTCCCGCAGGATGACCTCAGGATCGTCCGGTTCCTCGGCATATACAGGCTGGGCCGACATAACCTCAGCCTACGCCCCGGCTACCGGACGCGCGGCCGACCCGCCGACGCAACCCGAGCCGGACTCCCGCCCCGGATGCACGAACCGCTGCCCGTCCCGGCTCCATCGCACCTCGGTCTTAGTGGACATCCGCCGGGACAACTCGTCCGCTGACCCGTCGGCGATGATCGTGCCGCCGGCCAGGATCAAACGCCGATCCGCGCCCGCCAGGCCTCCCCGCCATGGGCCGGGTCGACGCCGAGCACGCTGACCTGGCCCGCCGACCGGATCCGGCCTCCAGGATCTCGATCGTGGTGGTCTTGCCGGCCCCGTTCGAACCGAGCAAGGCGAGCACCTCTCCGCGCCGCGCGGTGAACGAGACTCCGCGGTCTACTACATTCGATGCAATGGGAGAAAGATTTGCGCGGGTTCTCCGCCCGGTTTCCCGAGGCTGGTCGCGCGGAGCGCGACGGTAAACCGACTGGCCGGCCTGGGCGTCACATGGCTGGTGTCTTCAACAAGACGGGCAACGAGGTGACTGTCATGCCGGCAGCCGGATTCCGAATCGCGCTCGCATCGGTCGGGGTGCTCACCGCCGCAACGTCGCTGGCGCCATCGGCCGTGGCGGCGGGGACGGCGGCCAGGCCAGTACTGGCGTACGTGCTCAATGACGTGGCCGACACGGTCGTGCCGCTGAACGTCACGACGAACACGTTCGGACGGCCCGTCAAGGTCGGGATCGGGCCGGACGCGATCGTGTTCTCGCCGAACGGCAAGACCGCCTACGTGGCTTCCGGCGCCCCCGGCTTGCCGTTGCGGCCCGCCGATACCGTGGCGGTCATCGACACGAAGACCAACCGGAACGGGCGGCGGATCAAGGTCGCGGTTCATCCGAACTCGCTGGTCATCACCCCTAACGGCCAGACCGTCTACGCTCTCAGCCCGACCGGCGTCACGCCGATCAGCACCGCCACCAAGACCACCGGCCCTCTCATCAAGGTCGGCCATAATCCCGTCGCCATGACGATCACGCCGGACGGCGGCACCATCTACGTCGCGAACAGCCACTCAGGCACGGTCACGCCGATCAGCACCGCCACCAACAAACCCGGCCGGCCGATCAAGGTCGGCAGCGGCCCCGACTTCGTGGCGGTGACCCCGGACGGCCGCGAGG
>DATNFM010000222.1:0-38048 GCA_035606435.1 Streptosporangiaceae bacterium
GGCCGCGGAACGCGGCTGCCACCAGAGCCAGCCGCCCGGTGTACTCGGGATCGGTATGCACCAAGGCCAGGTCGCGGCTGAGCCGCTCGCTCAGCTCGGTCTTCCGGCGCTCGCCCCGGTGGTAGTTGGCGAGCATCAGGCGGGCCACGCCATACAGCCAGAGCCTGGCCTCTTCGCCTGGCGGCACGTCATCAAGGCGACGCCAGGCGGTCAGGAAGGTCTCGGCGACGACGTCGGCCGCGTCTTCGCCGTTACCGGTACGGCGAAGTGCGTAGCCGAGGATCGGCGTGCAGTTGGCGGTATAGAGGTCCTCGAACCGGCGGCGCCGGTCATCGCCGAGAACAGATTGCGAGTGTCTCAAGGTCGCTCCCTTCGACACCCGCTACATGTCCGCACACCGCCGGGCATTTCACGGTAGCTGACCAGGGAATGGCGCGGTCAGTCTCCGGTCGCGACGACAGGCTAAGACGGGCTAAGGCGTCCTAGTCGCCGAGTTCGGTGCGGCGGCGGGCTACGAAGTCGGCCAGCTCGGCCTGGATCGCGTCGTCGAGCGGCGGCCGGGTGTACTCGTCGAGCTTTTTCGCGGCGATTTCCGCCGCCCGCGCGGTCGCGTCCTTCCCGCCGAGCTTCAGCCACCGCTCGTAGTTGGCGGTCGAGGACAGCAAGGGCCGGTAGAAGCAGTCCCTGAATCGCTCCATCGTGTGCTCCGCGCCCAGGAAGTGGCCGCCGTGCCCGACCTCGACGTGCGCGCCGAAGGCCAGCGATTCCTCGTCGATCTCCAGCGGAGTGAACTCGACCCGCAGCATCCGCAGCAGCTCGATGTCCACGATGAACTTCTCGTAGCAGGACACCAGGCCACCTTCCAGCCACCCGGCCGCGTGCATCACGAAGTTGGTCCCGGCCAGGAACGTCGGCAGCAGCGTCATCAGCGACTCGTACGCCGCCTGCGCGTCGCACGTCTGGCTGGACGTGAGACCGCCGCCGGTGCGGAACGGCAGGCCGTAATGCCTGGCCAGCTGCCCGGTGCAGAACAGGCCGATGGCCGACTCGGGCGTCCCGAAGCTAGGCGAGCCCGACTGCATGTCGATATTAGACAAGAATGAGCCGAAAATTACCGGGCAGCCTGGTCTGATCAGCTGAGCCAGCGCGATTCCAGACAGCGCCTCGGCCAGTTGCTGGGTCAGCGCCGCCGGAATGGTGACCGGGGACATGGCGCCCATCAGCAGGAACGGGGTCAGCACGACCGGCTGGTTAGCCGCGCAGTATTCGAACTGGGCGTCCAGCATCCGGTCGTCCCAGCGCAACGGTGAGTTGCAGTTGATCAGCGAGATCGTCGCCGGGGTGGCCTCGATCGAGGCTCGACCCTTGCCGTCCGGGCCGCCGAACAGGATCTCGGTCATCTTGATGGTGTCGGCCGCGTTTGGTCCCGAAACCACGTTCCCCATGTAGATCTTGTCGGTCAGGGTCTGCAGCGCATAGATCATGTCCAGGTGCCGGGAGTCGAGCGGCGCGTCGTTCGGCTCGCAGATCACCCCGCCGGCCGAGTCGAGTTCGGCGAAGGACTGGGACAGCATGGCGAGCTTGCGGAAGTCCTCCAGCGTGGCGTCGCGACGGACCTCGCCCTCGCGGATGAACGGCGATCCGTAGACCGCGCCGAACGCCATCTGGTCGCCGCCGACGTGCACGTTGTTGGCCGGGTTCCTGGCCTGCACGTCGAACTCGGCCGGGGCCTTGGCCACCTGCTCAAGGATGAAGTCCGGGTCCAGCTTGACCACGTCGTCCTCGACGGACTGACCCGCTGCCTTGAAAAGCTCGATGGCCTCGGGCTTGGCGAACTGGATGCCAACCTCGGAAACGATCCGCTTCCAGCCTCGCTCCAGCACCGCTATCGCGTCCTGGCTGAGGATCTCGTACCGGGGCATCTGGTTGCGGAACATGACGACCTCGACGCTCTTGACCGTTATGGCAGGGGCTCCTAGCATCACATAGTAGAACTCAGTTCCGGAATATGGAACCAGGCGGATGGGCGGGCGGGTGGTCGGTGGGTGGTCGGTGGGGCCTCGCAAGAGGCGGTCGTGAGCAGCCCGACAGGTACACAGGCCATTGACCGGGCGGCGTTGCTGCTCACCCAGGTCATTCAGGGCACCGAGCCCGCCAGCTTCACCGAGCTGGCCGCTTCCAGCGGACTGGCCAAGTCGACCACCTCGCGGTTGCTGACCGCGCTTGAGCGGCACCAGCTTGTCCGACGCGATCAGGGCGGGCGGTTCTTGCCGGGCGAGCTGTTTGTGCAGTACGCGTGGCAGGGCACCGCCGACGCGGATCTGGTCGCAGTCGCCCAGCCCTATCTCGACCAACTCGGTGAGCTGACCGGCGAGACGATCAACTTGGGCCTTGCCTCGGGGGGGTCGATCCAGCAGGTGGCTCAGGTTGACAGCCGGTACATGATCGGCGGCACCAACTGGATCGGTCTGGCGGTGCCGTTGCATTGCTCGGCGTCCGGCAAGGTGCTGCTCGCCTACGGCGCGACGACCGTACCAGCCGAGCCGTTCGAGGCGAGGACCGCGCGCACGATTACGTCCCAGTCTGGGCTGGAGGCCGAGCTGGCCCTGGTTCGCGATCGCGGCTATGCCGTCACCGACGAGGAGCTGGAGCCCGGCCTGGTCGCCGTGGCCGCCCCGGTGTTCGCAGGCGGACCGGTCCCGATCGCGGCGCTCTCGGTCTCGGCTCCCGCCTCCCGGCTGGGCGCGCCTCACCTTCCGGCTACTGCCACCCATTGCGTCGAAGTTGCCCGGGCGCTGTCGAGCACGCTCGGCGGCCAGATAGAAGGTGCGCGATGACCAACGAGGAACTGCTCCGCCAGCTCTACGACCTGACCTTGGTCGGCAACAAGCCCGCCGTACTCGAGCTGACCCAGCAGGGTCTGGAGGGCGGCATCGGTCCGGAGACCCTGCTTTACGAGGCACTGATCCCGTCGCTCGAAGAGGTCGGTGCGCGGTTCGAGCGCGGCGACTTCTTCGTGCCAGAGATGCTGATCGCCGGCAAGGCGATGGCCGGCGCGCTGGAGATCCTGCGTCCGCTGCTCGCCGAGACCGGCGTCGCCTCGATCGGCAAGGTGGTGATGGGCACGGTCAAGGGCGACGTGCACGACATCGGAAAGAACCTGGTGAACATCATGTTCGAGGGCGCCGGGTTCCAGGTCATCGACCTCGGCGTCCAGGTCGCTCCGGAGAAGTTCGTGGCCGCGGTCGTCGAGCATCAGCCCGACATCGTCGGCTTCTCGGCGTTCCTGACCACGACGATGCCCATGTTCAAGGCCAACATCAACGCGCTGAACAAGGCCGGTCTGCGGGACAAGGTGCTGGTGATGGTCGGCGGTGCGCCGGTCACCCAGGAGTACGCCGACGTCGTCGGTGCCGACGGCTACGCTTCCGACGCGTCGGCCGCCGTGGTCAAGGCCAAACAGCTGATCGCGGGCCGCAAGTCGGCCTCCGTGACCGCCTGAGGCCGGCGGCGGCCTCGATGGATACCGTCCTGCGGTCAGCAACCAAGGAAGTCGTGATCGGCGCCGGGCAGCCGTTCTGCGTCATCGGCGAGCGGATCAATCCGACCGGCCGGCGGATCTTTCAAGACCAGCTCCGGGCCGGCGACCTGTCCAGGATCGAGATCGATGTCGCCCAGCAGGTCGCGGGCGGCGCGATGGTGCTGGACGTGAACATGGGCGCGCCGCTGGCCGACGAGGCCGAGCTGATGGACAAGGCGGTGCGGCTGATCCAGTCGATCACCGACCTGCCGCTGTGCCTGGACTCCTCGATCGTGGAGGTGCTGGAGGTTGGCCTGGCCGCCTACGAGGGCAAGGCGCTGGTCAACTCGGTCACCGCCGAGGACGACCGGCTCGAAGCGATCCTGCCGCTGGTCGCCCGGCACGGTGCCGCCGTGATCGGGCTGCCCAATGACGAGGAAGAAATCCCCGAGGAGCCCCAGCGCCGGCTGGAGCTGGCTGCCAAGATCATCGAGACGGCGACCGGCCGGTACGGCATCCCGATCGAGGACGTGCTGATCGACCCGCTGGCGATGCCGATCGGCGCGGATACGTCGGTCGTCGTACGCACGCTGGAGACGCTGCAACTGCTGCGCGAGCGGTACGGGGTGAACACGACTCTCGGCGCCTCCAACGTGTCGTTCGGCATGCCGGACCGGACTGCGATTGGCGCCGCGTTCCTCCCGATGGCAAGCGCGGCCGGGCTGACCAGCGCGATCATGGACGCCCGGTCGCCGGAGCTGGTGAAAGCGGCTCGGGCCAGTGATCTGCTGCTGAATCGGGACGACTGGGGCGGGGCCTGGATCGCAGCGCATCGAGCGGCCGTCAAGGCCGCCACCGGCTGCGATGACTTCCGCTGAGATGGCCGGGCCGGGGTCGGCCCTGAACGCACGAGTCGAGCTGCAATTTTTTCCAAATGAAAAAAGAATTCGGGTTCCTGCTGGCGTAACCGTTTTTGATGCCGCGAGCTGGAACGGGATCGCGATCGACTCGACCTGCGGCGGGCACGGCACCTGCAAGAAATGCAAGGTCAGGATCGCCGACGGGTCGGTGCCTGCGTCGAGTGTGGACGCGCGGGCGTTCTCGCCGGACGAGCTGCGGGCCGGCTGGCGCCTGGCGTGCCGGGCCGATGCCACCGGGGATCTGCGCGTCGAGGTACCTCCGCTGTCGACCCGGCCGAAGGCGGCTACGGTCGGCGTCGGGCGACAGGTGATCTTGCGGCCGGCGGTGCAGAAGCGGTACCTGGAGCTGACCGAGCCGACGCTGGCCGACCAGCGCAGCGACATCGAGCGGGTGCTCGACGGGCTCGATGATCTCGAACTGCGGGTCGATCTCGCCGTCCTCCGAATCGTCGGCCAGGTGCTTCGCGCAGCCGACTACCGGGCCACGGCCGTGGTGGTCGATGACGTGCTGGTGGACGTGCAGCCTGGCGACACAACCGGGCGCCAGTACGGCATCGCGTTCGACCTCGGCACCACGACCGTCGTGGCGACGCTGCTCGACCTGTCGACCGGGACGCCGATGGCGGTCAGCTCGATGCTGTCCAAGCAGCAGCCGCTGGGAGCGGATGTGATCAGCCGGATCAGCGCGACCATGCTCGATCCGGGGAACCTGGCGCGGCTGACGGGGCTAGCGCAGGCCAGCCTCGGCGAGCTCGTCGGCGAGGTCTGTTCCGAGGCCGGGGTGGACCCGCTTGACGTGTACGAGATCGCGCTGGCCGGCAACGCGACGATGACGCACTTGGTGCTGGGGATCGACCCGGAGCCGCTCGGCGTCGCGCCGTTCATCCTGGCCGCGCGGCTGCTGCCGGAGGTACTCGCCGCCGACGTCGGACTGGCGGTGCATCCTCGGGCCCGGGCCGTCGTGTTTCCGGCGTTCGGCGCGTATGTGGGCGGTGACATCACCGCCGGGCTGCTGGCCGCCGGGATGAACCGGGACGCCAGGACCAGGCTGTTCATCGACGTGGGTACCAACTGCGAGATCGTGCTCGGCGGCCGTGACTGGCTGCTCGCGACCGCGGCCCCGGCCGGGCCGGCGTTCGAGGGAGCGGCGATCAGGTGCGGCATGCGGGCCGCGGACGGCGCGATCGAGTCAGTCGAACTGAGTGGTGCCGGGTCTGGCCCTGGCGACGGGGTCGCTCTCAAGGTGATCGGGGACTGCGGCCCGGTCGGCCTGTGCGGCTCAGGCCTGGTCGATGCGGTGGCCAGCCTGATCTCGGTCGGGCTGCTCGATCGATCGGGGCGGTTCGTCAGCGAAGAGCAGGCGGCGGCGGTCGCGCCCGGGCTCTCCGGCCGGCTCACCAGCCTGGGCAAGGAGCGGGTCTTCGTGCTGCACTGGCTCGATGAACCGGGTGACGTCGAGCATTCGATTTTCCTGACCCAGCGGGACGTGCGGGAACTTCAGTTCGCCAAGGCAGCGATCGCGTCGGGCTGGCAGGTGCTGCTCGAAGAGGCCGGCCTGACCCAGGCCGACGTCCAGCAGGTGCTGCTGGCCGGCTCGTTCGGCAGCTACCTGTCCCCCGCCAACGCGATCAGGCTCGGCCTGGTGCCGAAGCTGCCGGTGCTGCGCATCGTCAGCGCGGGGAACGTGGCCGGCGAGGGCGCGAAGATGGCGCTGCTCTCCGTACGGGAAAGGGCGGCCGCCCTGGCTCTGCTGGAGGAGGTGAGATATGTCGAGCTTTCCGATCACGCCGACTTCAACGACAGGTTCATCGGGCAGCTTGAGTTCCCTGCCTGATGTGATCGCGTGCGGCGCGCTGGCCGGGCCCATCAGGGACATCGCCGCGCGGCGGGGCTGGAAACTGGCCGTCCACAGCCTGTCCGCGAGCCTGCACAATTCGCCGCGCGAGATCGCACCGGCGGCCGAGCGGCTCGCCCTGGAACTGAAAGCCTCCGGCGCTCGGGTCGCGCTCGCGTACGCGGACTGCGGAAGCTACGGAGCGCTCGATGAGCTATGCGAGCGACTCGGCCTCGCACGCCTGCCCGGTCTGCATTGCTATGACGTCTTTGCCGGGCCGGACCGGATCAAGGCGGCATTTGAAACTGAGCCCGGTACTTATCTTTTGACTGATTTTTTGGTTGAAAGCTTTGCGCACTCGGTCTTGGAACCGCTTGGACTCGACCGCCACCCAGAACTGTGGACGGACTACTTCGGGCACTACCGGCGTCTGGTCTGGCTCACTCAGTCCGAACCGCCATCGCCCCGCTTGGCCGCGCAGGCCGAGGCGGTACGAACTCGGTTCGGCCTGCCGATGACCATCGCCCCGACAGGCACCGGCCGCCTGGAACGTGAGCTGGAGAAACTGGTCGCCGGGGCCGGCCCGAGATGAGACCCGGCGGGCTGCGGCGGCTGCTGCCGTTGCTGCACCAGGCCAGGTACGAGGTGCTGCCGACCGCGAGCGCGGAACGGGCCGTGCTGGATTCCGTGCCCCGCGACGTCACCGTGACCGTGACCGCGTCGCCGACGAAGGGCATCGAACCGACGCTGGCGCTCACCGAGCGGCTGGTTGGACACGGCTACCGGGTCGTGCCGCATCTGTCGGCCCGACTGGTGCGCGACGGCGGGCACCTCGCCGAGATCGTGCCGAGGCTGGTGGCGGCCGGCGTCGATGACGTGTTCGTGCCGGCGGGCGACGCCGATCCGCCATCGGGAGAGTTCACCAGCGCGCTCGATCTGCTTGAGCGGCTCACCGACCTGGGCAATCCGTTTGAGCGGGTGGGGATAACCGGCTATCCGGAGACCCACCCCAAGATCGAAGACGATGTCACCGTGCAGGCCATGTGGGATAAGCGCAGGCACGCGACCTACATAGTGAGCAACCTCTGCCTCGACCCCGCAACGTTGCGCCAGTGGATCAGCCGGATCCGGCGCCGCGGCGTCACCTTGCCGCTGTTGCTCGGGCTGGCGGGTCCGGTCGACCGGACCAAGCTGATGACGATGGCGGCGAAGATCGGCGTCGCCGACTCGGCCAGATTCGCGGCCGGGCACTCCGGTGCGCTGGTCAAGCTCGCGATCCCCGGCGCCTATCAGCCAGAGCGACTGCTAGCCCGGCTGGCTCACACGCTGGCCGACCCCCAGTCGAAGGTCGAAGGCCTGCACATCTTCACGTTCAACCAGGTCACCCAAACCCAGGCCTGGCGCCAGCGTCTCCTCGACCAGGCGCGAACCCGCTCCGCCTGACCCTCCTACCTTTGTATAAGGCGGGACGAGAAAGCCGATGAATCCGCAGATTCACCCGTAAAAAACCCGGTGAATCGGCGGATTCACCCGGTTCCGAAAAATGATCAAGGTGTTACATCTGAGATGGATGTGGCTTTCGGTATCCAAGTGAGCGGCGGGGTTCGGGGAGTGGGTGCTGCGTGGATACCGCTCGGCCGGGCCAGGCACGAGACACGGCGGAACGGGCTACGGCTGGCTGGAGTGGGTGGAACCTGGTGGGGTGGCTGATGTCTCTTTCTGAGTAGCCGGATTGGCGGAACAGGGAGCGGGCGTTGGCAGCCAGGGACGATGAGTTCGGCGACTTCGTGGCGGCGCGATATCGCGCCTTGTTGCGTACCGGTCTGGCGCTGACCGGGGATCTCGGGCACGCCGAGGACCTGGCTCAGTCCGCCCTGATCAAGACGTACCTGGCCTGGGGCCGCCTGCGCGAGGTCGCGAACGCGGAGAGCTATGCGCGGCGGACGCTGGTCAGGCTCGCGCTGCGGGAGCGGCAGCGACGGTGGCACGGGGAGATCAGCGCCGAACGGCTTCCCGAACCGGACGCGACATCAGCCTCTGAAACGGGCGAGCACGACGACCTGGCAATTGACGTACACCGGGCGCTCGCGGCGCTGCCGGCTGAGCAGCGGGCCGTCCTCGTGCTTCGTTACCTGGACGATCAGACCGAAGCCGAGACCGCGCACCTGCTCGGCATTTCGCCGGGCACCGTCAAGAGCCGCGCATCGCGCGGACTCGCCAGCCTGCGCCAGGCCGGGCTGCTCGTCACCGAGGGAGACCGTCATGACGGATGAAGATCAGATCCGCGACCTGCTGGAGCGAGCCAGCCAACTGCCCACTGAGATCACGCCCCCGGTGGGGGATCTGATCAAGCTGGGACGGCAGGAGCGAAAGACTCGGACTGCCCAGCGGACCCTGGCCATCGGCCTCGTCGCCGTGCTGGCGATCGTTATCCCGCCGGTGATCCGGGCGAAGAACAGTGGTCCGTTGCCGCAGCACCAGTCGGCGCGGCCGCACGGACCGACCGGCGCTCAACTCGCCAAGTACCGGTGGTCGAAGCTGCCGCCTTCGCCGCTCGGTCCCCGGCAAGAGCCCCTGCTGGTCTCGGCCGGACGGTACGTAATCGAGCTCGGCGGCATCGGCAACAACGGCTCCGCCAACGACGGCGCGGCGTTCGACCTGAAGACCCGACGCTGGCGCGAGATCGCGCCGGTGGAGGTCAATGTCGGGTTCGATCAGGCGGTGACGGCGTGGACCGGCCGCGAGTTGTTCGTCACGGACGGCGTGCCTGCTAACTGCTCGCCGCGCCCGAATGTACCGGGCTGCGAACCGCGCGCCGGGTTGTACGATCCGGCCACGAACCTGTGGTCGAACACGCTGCTGCCCACGGAAATGTTTGGCCTTCATCCGGTGGCCGTGGCGTGGACTGGCCGCGTCATCGAGTTGGCCGCACTTAACGCGCACCGTGACCGTCTGGCCGTCGGAGCGTACAACCCGGTGACCGGCCGCTGGCGGGTGATCACCCCGCAACTGCCCGCCCAGCACCGGCCGCAGCTGATCCAGATGGTCGCGACCTATAACCGGGTGATCCTCTGGTCGGAGTGGGCCGGGAAAGTTGAGCCGGACGGTCTCACCGACTCCGGAATCGATGTGTTCGCCTTCACCGACAACGGGCCCAGCCCGGTTGCCCCCTGGCGCAATGTCACGGGCAAATGGCCGCAAGGCGTCGAGGTGGGCCGCCCGTTCTTCACCGGCAGCTCGATCCTGTTCCCGCCAAACATGCAGTGGTGCGTCGGGCGTTGCCTGCAGGACATCGAGCTGCACGATGGGTTCTTTGCCGACCCGGGGACACTGCGCAAGATCACCACCGTCCCGGCCGACCTGGCCGACCCGCTCGGCCACCTCATCTGGACCGGCCGGGCGATCATCTCCGTCTTTGTCGACGACCGCGTCCCGCATCCTGTCTTGGTGAATCACCTGGACGTCTATGACCTGGCGACGCGTACGTGGCGAGCGCTCGCCTCGCCGGGCACGCACACCACGGCCTTTCCGGTCTGGACCGGGTCCGAGCTGCTGGTAGTGACTCACACTGGGGCCACGCTGGCTCTTCATCGGTGACGGACTAACCGTCCGGACGAGCGGGTGGTCGCGGCCGCTCGTCCGGACGCTACCCGCGGCTAGGGCTTTTCTAGAAGTGGCCGAACGGCAGCAGCGCGGTCACTGCCACGGCGGCGAACAGGAAGGTCAGGTACCCGATCGACAGGTGGAACAGTCGCATCGGGGCGGCCGCGCCGCCGGCCGCGATCCGGCCGCGCATCCGGTGCGCCTCCACCAGGAACCAGACGCCGAGGGCTAGCGCACCGGCGCCGTAGATCCAGCCCGCGTACGGGGTCAGCGCGAGGGTGGTGGCCACCATGATCCAGCTGTAGATCACGATCTTGCGGGCGACGACGGCCGGAGTCGCGACGACCGGGAGCATGGGCACGCTGGCGGCGGCGTAGTCGTCCTTGAACTTCATCGCCAGCGCCCAGAAGTGCGGCGGCGTCCAGAAGAAGATCACGCCGAACAGCACGATGGCGGGCCAGGCGACCTTGCCGGTGACGGTGGCCCAGCCGACCAGCACAGGAAAGCAGCCGGCCGCGCCGCCGATCACGATGTTCGATGACGTCCGTCGCTTCAGGCCGAGCGTGTACACGAACACATAGAAGAGGAGCGCGGCGTCGGCGAGCGCGGCCGAGAGCCAGTTCGCGAGCAGGCCGAGCAGAAGCGTCGAGGCTATACCGAGCACGATCCCGGAGATCAGCGCTTCTGACGGCTTGATCGAGGCTCCGGCGCCGTCCTTCGCCACGAGGGGGCGGCGCGAGGTGCGCCGCATGACCGCATCGATGTCGCGGTCGATGTAGCAGTTGATCGTGTTCGCGCTGCCGGCCGACATCGCGCCGCCGACCAGGGTGACGAGAATCAGTCCGAGCGACGGTAGCCCGCGCTGAGCGAGCAGCATCGTCGGCAGGGTTGTGACCAGGAGCAGCTCAATGATTCGGGGCTTGGTCAGCGCGAACAGCGACTTGAGGATCAATCCGGGTGAGCGGCGGCCAACCTGCGCGCCTGCCGCGGCTGACACTGCCGCAGTGCGGGCCCGGGGGGACGACCCCCCGTAACCCCCCGCCGCGTCAGGCAGCGCGTTCGTCGCCTGTGTCACTCGCTATCCTCCGTGCTTGCCGACCGCGAGCCCTCCGCGCCATCCGCCGAAGTGCCCTCATGCAGAGTACTACCGGGCGTAGTCTCGCCGATGGCCGCATCCAATGTCGCGCCGTGAGCGACGCTCGCGGCACCCGGATCGGCCTGCTCCATAGCGGCGGCGATTGGCGCCGCCGCCGCCGCCGGGGAGTGCGGGGTGACCGGTCCGGCTCCGGGCGGCGTACTAGCCCAGCGAGACGATGCTAGCCCTACATGGCCAGGTATCCGGTGCGTGCCGCGGAACCGAAGGTAGAGTCCGCCCGCGATGATGATGAACATCAGCATCGGGAACGCGAAAGTCAGGTTGTACCCGTGCGGAGTGTTGTCGGGCGAGACTGCCGCGAGAAGCATCCCGTGCACTACTGCCTCCCGTCAGTGGACGATGTAGAAGAGCAGCCACAGCACGACCGCGGCGATGGCCAGGAAGTTCCAGAACAGCGTGAAGGCACTCAGGTTCGCCTGGAAGCGCTGGACCGCGGCCGCCTCGTTGAACGTCGGCGGCTGCTCCACGAAGGAGATGTCCGGGATGTTCCGGCTGCCCATCACCAGGATCTCCAGCCAGATCATGGTGCCACCGATCAGCACGGCGAACACCGGCGAGGCACCGACGAACACGCTGGCGAAGCCGGCCTGGCCGGGCTGGAACGGCAGATCGGTCAGCTGCCAGACCTGAAGCGCGAATGCCGCGAGGCCGATCAGCAGCGCGAGGACGGCGGCACCGAACCAGGCCCGCTTCTTGCCGGCCTTGATCTGGGTCAGGCCGAGGGACTGGAGGATCGCGCTGACCACGACCAGGCCCATGATGATCGCGCCCTGGGCCCGATTCGGCGGGGTCAGGCTGGACGGGTACCAGAGGTCGTAGGAGTTGACCGACCTCAGGTAGAAGAACGCGAAGATGAAGGCGCCCAGCCCGGAGGTGACGATTCCGATCATGAGGCGGGAGCCGGTCCACGTGGCGTTCAGCGCGGCCTCGTGGTAAAAGGCCGCTTCTTCCTGTTCGCGGCTGAGTCCCGCGGAGGAGCCGGGGCCGGTGGTCATTTCGGCCATGTCTGTCACGCCTCCGCTCGGGCGGTTTCGGTCTCCGACAGGCCGGCCGCGAGCAGGCCTACGGGCGGGCTCATGTCGGCGACCGGCGGACTGCCGGAAACCCCGTACTCATACGGGCCGGTCAGCACGATGGGCACGGCCGCGAAGTTCTCGGCCGGCGGCGGCGAGGCCGTCTGCCACTCGAGCCCGCGCGAGTTCCACGGATTGCCGGTCGCCCGCTCCCGGACGATCACCGTCGACCAGACGAAGTTGATCACGAAGATCAGGATCGACGCGCCCAGGAAGAACGAGGAGATCGATACCCAGTCGTTCAACGTCGTCAGGTTCCGTGCGTACTCGAACACCCGCCGCGGCTGACCCGCCAGGCCGACCGCGAACAGCGGCAGGAAGGTGGAGTTGAACGCGATGAACATCAGCCAGAAGTGCGCCTTGCCCAGCCGCTCGTCCAGCTTGATCCCCAGCATCTTCGGCAGCCAGTAGTAGCAGCCGGCCATGAACGCGAAGATCAGGCCGCCCATGATCGTGTAGTGGAAGTGGGCCATCACGAAGAAGCTGCCGTGCTCGGTGGTGTCCGCCGGAACGTCGGAGAGGAAGACGCCGGAGATCCCTCCGATAAGGAAGTTGAAGAAGAAAGCAAGGCAGAACAGCATCGGGACGGTAAGCCTGATCTTGGCTTTCCAGAGCGTCCCCATGCCGACCAGGAAGATGAACCCGGTGGGAATCGAGATCAGCTCGGTGGTGAGCATGAACAGCGGGCGCATGTCCGGGTTGATGCCGCTGTCGAAAAGGTGATGCTGCCAGACGAAGAAGCTGAGCAGGGTCACGCCGATCATGCCGGCCGCCGCGACCTTGTAGCCGAACAGCGGCTTGCGGGTGAACACCGGCAGCAATTCGCAGACGATCGCGAACCCCGGCAGCGCCAGGATGTACACCTCGGGATGGCCGAAGAACCAGAACAGGTCCTGGTACAGGTAGGTGCTGCCGCCGAGCCGGTCGGCGAAGAACGCGGTCTGGACGGTCCGGTCAGTGATGATCATGTACATGCCGCCGACCAGGATCGGGGCGGCCAGCGCCATCATCACCGCGGTGCCGAGGATGCCCCAGACGAACATCGGCAGCCGGCCCCAGCGCATGCCGGGGGCGCGGTAGCAGATCACGGTGATCAAGATGTTGAACGCGGCCAGGATCATCGACAGGCCCATCAGGCCGAACGCGAACGCGTAGGCGTCGGCGCCCGAGGTGTCCTGGATCGACAGCGTCGGGTAGCCGGTCCAGCCCATGTGGAAGCCGCCGAGCAGGATCGCGGACAGCAGGACCAGGAACGCGGCCGGGGTCAGCCAGAACGACAGGGCTTCGAGCCTCGGGTAGGCGACCCTCTTGGAGCCGATCATCAGCGGGATGAGGTAGTTGCCGAACGGGCCAAGGATGACCGAGGTCATCAGCATCATCATCATCGTGCCGTGTTCGCCCACGATCTCGATGTAGACGCCGGAAGAGAAGACGTGGTGCACAGGGGAGAGCAGTTCGGCCCTGATCCCCATCGCCAGCAGGCCGGCGGTGCAGAAGTAGATGATCATGCCGACCAGGTACTGGATGCCGACCACCTTGTGGTCGTGGGTCATCCGGAAGTACCGGGCCAGGCCGGTGTCGCCGCCGTCGC
This sequence comes from Streptosporangiaceae bacterium, assembly GCA_035606435.1. Classification (GTDB taxonomy): domain Bacteria; phylum Actinomycetota; class Actinomycetes; order Streptosporangiales; family Streptosporangiaceae; genus Chersky-822. The sequence goes on from DATNFM010000222.1 coordinate 13,698, forward strand.
GGAGCTGGTAATCGCGGGGAGTGCGGCCGAGCATCTGGGCGAACAGGTCGTTGAAGAAGCCGAGCCCGCCCAGCCAGCCGAGCACCATGAACGCGTAGCCGAGCACGATGGCGTAGTCGTTCATGTCGTTGCTGGGGATCTGCTGGTAAATGGCGGGCGAGGTGGCGGTGGGCACGGCCCAGTAGTTACCGAGCCAGTGCCCGAACGCGTAGCCGATTACCGCTCCGATCAGGCCGGTGTGCCAGGCGGGACGCCGCCACCAGGCCCGGGTCTTTGGAGCTGCCACTGGGTCGTGGCCGCTTGGCTGCTGGGTTGTTCCCGGCTCTGTTTCGATTGCCATCAGGTCGTCTCTCCCTTAAGGCTGGGCCGGGTCGTTGGGCGGGTAGTAGCCACCACCTGCGCTGGTAAGGCCCAGCGCCTTCATGACCTTGCCGAATCTGAACAGCGGGACCACGGTCGGGTCGTAAGTGCTGGCGTACGGGGGCAGCAGCGGGGTGATGTCGGCGAAATGCGCGTTGGTTGCCTTCGTCCAGGCGAGGAACTTGGACTGGGTCATCACCTGGCCGTAGTCGTACATGGCGCCGTGCCACAGGCCGCACAGTTCGCCGCAGCGGACCGTGATGCTGCCGAGCTTGGTCGGCTTGGTGTAGGCGATGTTGTCGACGCCAGGGTTGGCGTCGGCCTTGACCCCCAGTTGGTAGGCCCAGAAGCTGTGGATCACGTCGATCGAGGTCACGTCGAACTGGACCCACTGGTTCTGCGGCACCGCGAGGAAGGTGGTCTCGAACCCGCCGAACTGCGGGTACCGGTAGGTGAACCGCCACTGCTGGCCGATCACCTGAACCACGACCGGCTTGCCGGGTGACCACGGCGCCACCTGCTGAGCCGTGGTCAGCTCGGCTCCGGTCGGCTTGTAGATCGGCGCCGGACCCTCGCCGGCGCCGGCGCCGTAGGAGTTGTAGAGCTCGTAGGTGCCGAAGCCGAACAAGCAGAGCACGATCACCGAGGTAACGGTGATCCAGGCGGTCTGGATCCTGGCGTGGCCGTGGATCGGCGGGCCGTCTTCCTCGTCATCCTCGCGACCGCGCCACACGACCAGCGAGTAGAGGAAGTAGACCAGCACGAAGATCATTACCGGCGCGGCCATCACGGCCATGACCTTGATGTCGAACTGCTGGCCGTCGGCCTGCGAGCCCGCCGTGCCCGGAGGCAAGTGCGGGCCCGCCGCGAACCAGATCAGCAGGTCAGCGACCAGTGATAGCAGCAGCCAGACGCTGCCGATCCTGATGGCGTGGTTGGGCTCTGGCACGCCAGGTCCCTCGGCGGCAGCCGGTGACTCGGCCGGGGTCTGCGCGGCCATCAGGACACCACCTCCATCTGTCCGGTCATGTAGCCGATCGTCTGCATGGGTCCGCCGAAACCGTCTATGAAGCCACCGCCACAGGGAATCCGGCAATGCCAGAAGTAGTCACCGGTCGAGGTCGGCGACTTGAACGTGAAGGTGATCGTGGCCTTCGGACCCGACGTGCAGGGTGAGGTGGCGCAGAGGTCGTTGTTCTCCTTCACCGTGGTCGGCGAGGCCATCGGCACGCTCAGGCCGATGCCGGGGATGGAGAACGTGTGCCCGACCGAGCAATTTTTCCAGGTGTCGAGTACCCGGGTGGACTTGCCGTTGACGTACTCGACGTTCCCGACCGTTCCGGTGACCTTGCCCCAGAAGGGGTTACGCGCCGGAGTGCAGCCGTCGTAGCCGAGCACGGTCATGTGGATCATGCTGCCGGCCGGGACCTTGAACAGCGTCGTGTGCACCCAGGCGTGAGTCTTGGGATCCTGAATGAAGTAGGACACCCAGTCGGGTCGGTTGCCGATCGTGGTCTGCGGGTCTTCCTGCAGCACGACGTTGACCGTCTGACCGTGATCCGGCGTCACGCCAGCCGAGTAGTCCACCGTAGGCGGACTGGCCAGCAGGTAATGGATGACGACGAAGATCACGCCACCGACCACGGCGAGGAACGCAATAGCCAGCGTTCCTACGCGGACCGGCAGGGACATCTGTCACCACCTCGTTTCTTGGCAGCGTGTCCGAATCGGGCACGCACGGCTCGGTCCGGCGGTACGCCCCAACTCGGCCGCGCCGGAAGCAAACGACTGCACTGATAGTGCGAGGCGGGTCATCGGGGGCGCAATACTGTGGGCAACGCATGACGAAACTGTCATCGTGTGTCACACGGGTACATTGGCCCGTTGCTCTGGTTATTGGGCGACTTACAGGCACCGCAGTGTGCAAACTACGCAGTTTGCGGGTAAACGCGATGATTGCGACCTTTAGCCTTGACTTGCTGGGGCTTCAGGAGTACAACCCAAACGCGAGGCCAGGTTTCGCTCCGCTGGCGCGACAGGTTTGGTAACGCCGCACCGCTACCAACAGCCCTGATGGCCAGAGCGGGATGACAGGAACGCGATGAGAGCACTACGCGATGTTTCCAGGTCAGCGGGGTCAGATTCGACCTGGGTGAGTCCGGGCGCGGCATCGGGCGCAACCGAAGCCGACTGCGCTGACGCGGGCAACGCCAGCGCCAGCATCGGTACCGGCAAGGCTCGGGTGCTGGTGATCGACGACGAGCCGCATATCAGCGGGTTCGTGGCGCGGGCGCTTGAGCACGCGGGATACCAGGTTGAGGTGGCCAACACCGCGTCGGCCGGCATCGAGAGCGCCTGCGGCGGCAGTCCTGATCTGGTGATCTTGGATCTGATCATGCCGGAAATGGACGGGCGGGCGGTGCTGACCGAGATCTTGAAGGCGCGTCCCGACCAGGCCGTGCTGGTGTTGTCGTGCAGCTGCGATGTCAGCACCAAGGTGGAGTGCCTGGATCTTGGCGCCCGGGACTACCTCACCAAGCCGTTCTCGCTGGCTGAGCTGATCGCCCGGGTCCGGGCCGGGTTGCGGGAGACGGCCAAGCGCAGCGAGGTCATGCGGGTCGGTGACCTCAGCCTCGATGCCGGGCGTCTGGTGGCCGACAGCGGGAGCGGGTCGGTGGCATTGACCCGGCTGGAGTTTCTGTGCCTGCGCGCGCTGATGGATCGCGGCGGGGGCGCGGTGACCAAGAGCGAACTGCTCGCCTCGGTCTGGGGTATTGACTTTGACCCCGGTTCGAACCTGGTGGACGTGTGCATCCGGCGGTTGCGAGCCAAGCTGGGATTCGCGCTGATAGAGACGGTGCGCGGTGAGGGCTATCGACTCGGGTCCTAAACGCGCGCTGAGGTTCAGCCGTCAGCCCGAGGTGGCCTGGCTGATGCTGTGGCTGGTCTGCGTCGCCGCGATGGTGGTCTTCCCGCAATGGCAGGTCGTGCCGTTCGACATCATCTGGATAAGCCTCGCGCTGCTGTACGGCTTCCTGCTCTGGCCGAGCCGCCGGACGCTGGCGCTGATGGCGACCGCGGTGGCGACCACGGCGGCCGCGCTGGGCGATGACATGATCAGGCACCTGCGGGTGATGGGCGCGTCGGTCGAGCAGATCCCGCTGCTGACCACGATGTTCGTGGTGATGGCGTGGGTGGCGCACCGGCGGGTGGTCGCGAGCGACCGGGCCAAGGTCGCCGCCGAGGCGCAGCGCCTGCTGCACGTGCAACGTCAGTTCCTGCAGGACGCATCACACCAGCTCAGGACACCGATCACGATCGCGCTCGGGCACGCCGAGCTGCTGGCCGCCGACCTGGCCGGGCGGCAGCAGCAGCGCGACATCCACGTGGTGGTCGGCGAACTCGAGCGGCTGCGGACGCTGAGTGACCGGCTGCTGCTGATCGCCGCGTCGGAGAACCCGGACTTCCTGACCCTGGAGCCGACCGACCTCGACGTGATCGGGGTCGACCTGCTGCGTCGCTGGCAGCCGACCGCGCCGAGGCGCTGGCAACTGGGCCGGCTGGACCCGGTCAGGACCGCCGTGGACGCCGACCGGCTCTCGATCGCGCTCGACGCCCTGGTGGAGAACGCGGTCCGGCACACTGGTCCCGATGACCAGATCAAGCTGGAGGTCAGGGGCGACGACGAGGGCTTCGCCCAGATCGCGGTCGAAGACACCGGCGAGGGCATCGCCGAGGAGGATGTCCCGCACATCTTTGAGCGGTTCAGGACGATCACCAGCCCGCAGGCGCGCACTCCCGCAACCCCCCGGGGCACCGGCCTCGGCCTGGCCCTGGTCGAGGCGATCGCGCGCGGGCACGGGGGCGAAGTGAGCGTGCGGACCAAGCTCGGTCAGGGCAGCCGATTCACGTTGCGGCTCCCGCTCTCCACCGAACGACAAGCCGCAGCCCAAGTCGAGCCGGAACTGCCGGCCATGCAAGGCTTGCCCGAAGTACGGGGCCGATCAGAGGTGGCACCGGGCGTTCAGCAGGAGGCATCGTGAAGCTCCGGGGCCGATTCAAGCCCAGCACAATCGTCGTCGCCGTGGCCAGCGTGTTCCTCGCGGTCTTCGCGGTCGTCGTGCTGACCAGCGGAACCTCGTCCGGGTCCGGGCAGCTGCAGCCGGCCCAGCCGTTCTCCCTCGGCCAGATCGGTCATCCGAGCACGCAAGTCAGCCTGTCCGGGTATGCCGGCCGGCCCGTGATCGTGAACTTCTTCGCCTCCTGGTGCGGCCCCTGCCAGCAGGAGACCCCGCTGCTCGCCCAGTTCTACCGGTCCCATGACGGAAAGGTCGCGGTCGTCGGCATCGACGACAACGACCACACCTCGAAGGCGCTGGCGTTCCTGCACGAGAAAGGGGCCGGCTATCCAGTGGCCGTCGACCCCCACGCCTCGGTCGCCACCTTGTACGGGGTCATCGCGCTGCCGCAGACGTTCTTCCTCAACGCCAAGCACCAGATCGTCCACCACGTGGTCGGCCGGGTCACCGCCCGCGACCTGAAATCCTGGGCCAGCTAGATGCAGACCTCGGTCACCGATCCCCCGTTCGTCCCGATCCGCCGTTCTGGCTGGCCGGTCAGGCGCACGCCGCGCTGGGCGATCGCGGCCGGTGTCGTGCTGCTGGCCGGGGGCGTGGCGGTCGGGCTGTCGCACCATCCCAGCCAGGGCGAGCGCGCCTCGGATCTGACGTCCCTGCTCACTACGCTGAACACGGACGTCGAGTCGTGCTCGGGCGGCGTCGGCGACGCGCTGGCTGTGCTGACCGCGATCCAGACCGGCGCCAGCCAGGACGTGCCGACGGCGATCAGCCTGGCCAACCTCGGCGCGTCGAATTGCTCGCCGGCCAATAACGAGCAGCTGGACGACCTGACCGGCGTGCAGGTGCCTGAGTCGCTCGCGAGCTTCCACCTGCAGGCCGCGGTCAAGGACGTGATCGACTGGGCCGCGCCGGACGCCGGGCAGGTCCAGGCGGACGTGGCGAAGGTGCTCGGGCAGCGGGGCAAGCCGGGCGAGCAGGCGGCGAAGGCCGCGCTGGCACGGGACCTGAGCAAGCTCAAGCGGCAGCGGGAGGTCGTGTACGCCGCGTTGCGCCCGGCCATCAGCGCATTGTCGCCCAGGTCTAAGCCGCCGGTACTCTGGGTGACCGCGCGACCGTCAAATAGCTACTAGGAGCACCAGACCCCATGCCGGGCATGCATAGCGGACTTAATGTCACGAATTCGGTTCTCGTGGACGCGTTCCGCTCGGCCCTCATGCACCAGGGACTGGTCGCGTTCCTGATCTTGGCCTCGTTGGCCGTGATCTGGGTCACGTTCCGGGAGTGGCTGCCCAAGCTGAGAGCTGCGGGCGCCGTGGCGAGTCGGGACGCCGAGACCGAGCCGTCTGGCCGCAAGCTGCTGCGGATCGGGTTCGGGTTGCTCTGGGTGTTCGACGGGATCCTGCAGGCTCAGCCCGCGATGGCCGCCGGACTCCCCACCAAGGTCATCGCGCCCGCCGCCGCCGGCGCCCCGGGCTGGGTCCGCGACCTGGTCAACTGGGCCGGCTCGTCCTGGTCGTTCCACCCGATCGCGGCCGGGGCGGCGGCGGTCTGGATCCAGATCGGCATCGGGATCTGGATGCTCGCCTCGGCGCGCGGCCACTGGTCGCGGGCGGCCGGGCTGGCCGGCGCGGGCTGGGCCGTGATCATCTGGGTGTTCGGCGAGGCGTTCGGCGGGTTGTTCGGCGACGCGCAGAGCCTGCTGTTCGGGTTCCCCGGGGCGGCGGCGTTCTACCTCGCGGCCGGCGTGCTGATCGCGCTGCCCGACCGCGCCTGGGCTTCGGCGAAGCTGGGAAGGCGACTGCGGGGGTTCAAGGGGGCCGTCCCCCTAGGGCAGGCACTGCTGACCGGCCTCGGCCTGCTGTTTGCCGGGTCGGCCGTGCTCCAGGCCTGGCCCGGCCGCGGCTTCTGGCACGGCCCAGGACCGCACGGGCCGAACGCGATCACCGACATGGTGACCTCGATGGCCAGCACCCCGCAGCCCGCGTTCCTCGGGCATCTGGTCAGCGATTTCGCTTCGTTCACAGCCAGTCATGGATTTTGGATTAACGCATTGGCGGGGGTTTTCCTCCCCGGCGGGATTGGAGTCGGGCTCCTGGTAGCTCGCGGCCGGGCGCTCCGCTGGGTCGTCGTCGCGACGGCGGTGTTCTGCCTGGCTGACTGGGTCCTGGTGCAGGACTTCGGGTTCTTCGGCGGACTCGGCACCGACCCGAACAGCATGATTCCCCTGCTCCTGCTCGTGATCTCGGCGTACTTGGCGGCGACTGCCGAAGCGACGCAGCCAGCCGAGGCTGGAGTTGCCCCGGACGAGAGTAAGCCTGGGTGGCGGGAGCAGCTGCGGCCTGTCCGCCTGGCAGGCGGGTTCGCGTCAGCGAGCGCGACCGGCATCCTGGCGTTCTGGGCGGTCGTCGTCGTGCTCATCGGAGCGGCCCCGATGGCGATGGCGTCGGCCGACCGCAGCGCCGACCCGATCATCGCCCAGGCGATCGACGGCGCGACCGCGCCCCTCGACTCGCCCGCGCCGCCGTTCTCGCTTACCGACGTGAGCGGCCACCAGGTCTCGCTGGCCAGTCTTCACGGCAAGGTGGTGCTGCTGACCTTCCTCGACCCGGTGTGCACGACCGACTGCCCGCTGATGGCGCAGGAGCTGCGCGACGCCGACCGCATGCTCGGTGCCAAGGCGAAGTCGGTCGAACTGGTCGCGGTCGCGGCCAACCCGCTGTACTACACGGCGCCGTACCTGACGGCTTTCAACCGGGAGGAGAACCTGACCGGCACGGCGAACTGGACCTACCTAACCGGCCCGCTCAAGACGCTGCGCGAGGTGTGGGCGGCCTACGGGATCAGCGCGGTATCAGTGCCCGGCGGCCAGATGATCGCGCACAACGACCTGGTGTTCGTCATCGACGGGACCGGCCACGTCCGGTACGACATCAACGCCGACCCTGGGCCGGGCTCGGCGACCTCGATCTCCTCGTTCGCGGGCCAGTTCGCCCAGCTCGCGAAGCAGGCGATGCAGCCCGCTAGCCCGCCCAGCTAACCCCGTACCTCCGGGGGGACGACCCCCCGAGCCCCCGAAAAGAGTTCCAGGAGGCGGCGATGAGCTATCTCACCGGGCACTGGACGTTCGACCCGTTTCTGGTCATCGCCGTGATCCTCGTCGGCTGGCACGAGGTCGGCCTGGCCCGGCTGGCGCGTCGGTCCAGGCCCGAGCGTACTCGGGAACGGCGGCTGCGGTCGCTGTGGTTCTACGGCGGGCTGGTCGTACTGCTCATCGCGGTCGAGTCCCCGCTGGACTACTGGGCGGACAGCTACTTCTTCGTGCACATGATCCAGCACCTGCTGCTGATGTTCGCCGCCCCGGTGCTGATCGTGGCGGGTGCGCCTTGGCAGCCGCTGATCGACGGGTTGCCGGGCCGGCTGGGCAAAGACGCTACCAGGCAAGTCCTGGCCGGAGGCTGGTCACGACCGATCCGGGCGGTGGCCGGCTTCTTCCTCAAGCCGTGGACCACCGTAGTAGCTTTCAACCTCGTAATGGTTTTCTGGCATTTGCCGGGACCTTACGATCTAGCGGCTCAAAACCAAGTCGTGCACATCTGGCTGATGCACGGCAGTTTCTTCGTGGTCGGCGTGATGTTCTGGCTCCAGTTCATTCCCTCGGCGCCGTTCCGTACCAACTTCTCGCGGCCCGCGCAGATGGCGGCGCTGCTGTTCACGAACGTGCAGATGTGGGTGCTCGCGATGTCGATGAGCATTCTCGCGAACGCGTCGTGGTACGCGGTGTACAGCCATGTTCGCGGAGTGAGCCTGCCGCCCTTCGACGACCAGCAGATCGGGGCGGCGATCTTGTGGGTGTGCGGCGACTTCTGGGCCGTGCCGGCCATGGTCTACGTGGTGCGGAAGCTGATCAGCGAGGACGGGGACGTCAGCTCGGCGGTCGACCGGATGCTGGGACGCGGCCGTTCTCGCGGATATCAGTGGGCCGGGCGCAATTAGCCGTCAGGTAACCGGGTGTGCCGCGCATGTTCGCGTGTCGTTACACGGCGTAGCGCATTGAATTGGGCATCATGTGAGTAAGCGTCATGTGGGCGGGCCCCTCCAGGTATGAGCTGGAGGGGCCCGGCCTTTTGAGCTGGTCCGGCCGCCCGCGCCGAGGGTTGCTCACGGTCCGGGGGCGGACCTCCTGCGACTTCGACGGCCCGGATTCTTGCCCCGGAGATTGCGTGCTCAGCGGTCCTCCCTGGTTCGGACGATAAGGCACAAGTTACGCTGCGGCGGTGGGCGTTCCCGAATTGGCAAGCACCGCCGCGCTGATCTCGACCGAGCGGATCGACGCGCTGCGCCGGCGGCCGATCGCGGTCACCGAGAAGGGCTTTGGAGCGATCGCGTCCAAGCACCCGGTGAGCGCGGCCTGGCTAGCCGAGCAGCGGCCGCCGCTGTTCGGCGGTGAGTTCATGATGCCGGTGCTGGTGCTCAGGGACTCGGCGTTGCGGCACAACGCGGCCGCGATGGCGGACTGGTGCGCGGCGGCCGGGGTGCGGCTCGCGCCGCACGGGAAGACGACCATGGCGCCGCAACTGTTCGCCCGGCAGTTTGAGGCGGGTGCCTGGGCGATTACCGCCGCCACGCTGGCGCAGGCGCAGGTCTACCGGTCGTTCGGAGTCGGACGGATCCTCATCGCAAACGAGCTGACCGATCCGGCCGGGATCGGCTGGCTGGCTGGTGAACTGGCGGCCGACCCGGACTGGGAGTGCTTCGCCTACGTCGACAGCGTGGCCGGCGTGCGGTTGCTCGACTCGGCTCTGGCCGCTGCGGGGGCCGGACGGCCCCTGTCGGTGCTGGTCGAGCTCGGGTTTCCTGGAGGCCGGACTGGGTGCCGGCCGGCTGGTGAGGCGCTAGAGGTTGCTGACGCCGTACAGGCATCGAGGTCGCTGGCGCTGGCCGGGGTTTCTGGTTACGAGGGCGGGCTCGGTAACGACGGACGGCCGGAGACGCTCACGGCCGTCGCGCAATGGTGCAGAAAGTTGCGCGGCCTAGCCGAGTCCGTCGTCGCCACCACTGCGGGGGCCGGTGAAAGGCCGGTGATCCTGTCGGCTGGCGGCAGCGCGTTCTTCGACGTAGTGGCGCGGGAACTGGCCGGGTCGGCGGACCTTTTGGCGGTGCTGCGGAGCGGCTGCTACCTCAGTCATGATCACGGTGAGTACGCGGACATCGGGCCGGACTCCCGACGCCAGGGGCCCAAGCTGATCCCCGCGATCCAGCTGTGGGCGCCAGTACTGTCGGCCCCAGAACCCGGGCTGGCGCTGGCGTGCGCTGGCCGCCGAGACGTGGCCTTTGACCAGGGGATGCCGATCCCGCTATGGATCCGGCGAGCCGACGGCTCGGTCGAGCCCGCCGACGAGCTGTCCGTGAGCAAGCTGGACGACCAGCACGCGTACCTCCGCCTCCGAACCGGGGTCGAGCTATCCCCCGGCGACCTGATCGGGTTCGGGATTTCGCATCCGTGCACGACGTTCGACAAGTGGCGCGTGATTCCGGTGGTCGACGACGACTATCGAGTGATCGACGCCGTGCACACCTTCTTCTGAGATCGGGGAACCCTCGTGGCCGCTCAAGCTGACCTGGTGGTGCGGAATGCGGTGATCGCCGACGGGACCGGCGGGCCGCTGCGCTACGGAGACGTCGCGGTAAGCGACGGCGTGATCGTTTCGGCTGGCGAGGAGGCGGTGACGGCCGGATCGGAGACGACGGTACTCGATGCGCACGGTGAGCTGGTGTGCGCGCCCGGGTTCATCGACGTGCATACGCACGACGATGCCGCGGTGGTCCGGCACCCTGGGCTGGAGTTCAAGGTCGCCCAAGGGTGCACCAGCCTGGTGATCGGGAACTGCGGGTTCAGCGCGTTCCCGGCGACAGGCGAGGACGATATCGAATCGATCGCCGGATCCGATTGGAGTGATCTGGACGCCTACCGGCGCGAGGTCACGGCGAGCGGCTTCGCCGCCAATGTGATGGCGTTGATCGGGCACAACACGATCCGGATCGCGACGATCGGGCGGGATCTCGACCGGGCGGCGACGGCGGACGAACTGGCCGTGATGCGCGGGCACGTGCGGCGGGCGATGGAGCAGGGTGCGTGCGGGCTGTCCACCGGGCTGATCTACACGCCGGGCAAGTGGACGTCGACCGAGGAGATCATCGAGCTAGCGCGGGCCGCCGCCGAGGGCGGCGGCGTGTACGCGACCCACATGCGCAACGAGGGCGAACGGCTGCTCGAGGCCGTCGACGAGGCGCTGGCGATCGGCCGGGAGTCCGGCTGTCCCGTGCACATCTCCCACCACAAGGCGGCGGGCCAGGAGAACTGGGGCAAGGTCGCCGACTCGCTGGCCGTCGTGGACCGGGCTAACGCGGCCGGGTCGACTGGCGCTGCCGGGTCAGGCGGGGCGCCCGGGCCGGCCGTGACGCTCGACTTTTACCCGTACACGGCTAGCAGCGGGCCGATGTTCGAATACACCAGCCCGGAGACGATCACGCCGGACTGGGCCGAACACAACCAGTTCGCGACCTGCCCGCCGTTCCCGCAGTACCAGGGCCGCCGGGTGGCCGAGGTCGCCGCGGCCGAGGGGCTCTCGCTCAGCGAGCTGGTCCGGCGGGTGTTCGCGACCGCCGAGGGGCAGCAGACGATCAGCATCGGGTTCGGCATGTCGGAGGACGATCTGGCGACCAACGTCCGGCATCCGCTGATGATGATCGGCTCGGACGGCATTCCCGAGCTGGACGGGCTGCCGCATCCTCGGCTGTTCGGCACGTTTCCCCGGATCTACGCCGAGTACGTTCGTCGGCGCGGACTGCTCACGATGGCCGAGGCCGTGCGCCGGATGACCGGCCTCCCGGCCGACCGGTTCGGGCTGGCCGGACGCGGCCGGCTTGAGCCAGGCGCGGCTGGCGACCTGGTGGTGTTCGACCCGACGGTGATCAGCGACGTTGCCACCTACGAGGACCCGAAGCGCGAGCCGGCCGGAATCGCCTGGGTCGTGATCAACGGCCAGCTCACCTACGACCACGGCCGCCACACCGGCGCCCGCGCCGGCCAGGTCCTCAGCTTCGCCCGCCCCAGCGATACCTAGGATCTACGGCGCAGCAATCCTTCGGTCCCGCCGCTCGCTGCGGCGCGAGTGCGCTGACGCACGAATGCCGCATTCCAGCACCTGCGGCGCTAGCGCTGTCACACTGACACGTTCGGGCAAGGCGGGTGGGTTCAGCCGCGGCCCCACTCTTCCCGGGTTAGGGACCACTCTTCCCGGGTTGCGCGCTCTTTTACCGGGTTAGGGCAGAAATTTGCCCGGTTTAGGCCGATCTGGCAGTACCGAACCAGGTAAAAGACGTCCGGACGCGGTAAAAGACGTCCCTAACCCGGGAAGAGTCGGCCGAGTTGGTGCTGGAGGGTTGGGGGCGGAGATCGACTGGCCGGGCGAGAGTGACCGGTGCGGCTGGTGGGACTCACAGACCGGTGAGGCTGGTGGGACTCACAGACCGGTGCGGGTGCCGCAGCGCCGACCCGCAGCCGCAGCATCGGCCTGCTCTAACTACCACCAGACCTGGGCGTTCGAAACCACCCCCCTAGGCGAAGAACAGCCAGATCGGCGAACAATGGCGGCGGGCATTTTGCTCGCCGCCTCGTCGCTATCCGGGGTGGTTGGCAGCCTTCAAGGCGGCGATTAGGGCTGGGAGTATCTGGTGGAGGTCACCGATTACCGCGTAGTTGGCCTTGGCGATGATCGGGGCGTCGGGGTCGGTGTTGATCGCGACGATCGTCTTGGCGCCCTGGCAACCGGCCATGTGCTGGATCGCTCCGCTGATCCCGCAGGCCAGGTACAGCTCCGGGGTGATCTTGGTGCCGGTCTGGCCGACTTGCTGCCGGTGCGGACGCCAGCCCTGGCTGGTCACGACCCGCGAGACGCCGAGCGCACCGCCGAGCAGATCGGCGAGTTCTTCGAGCACGGCGAAGCCCTCGGGACCGCCGACGCCGCGACCGCCGCCAACGACCACGCGAGCGGTGGCGAGCGAGACGCCGGATTTGCGGTCGACCGATTCGGTGGCCTGGACGAGCAGATCACCCTCAGCCAAGACAGGCTCGTACGTACGTACTACCGGCTCGACGCCGGCCGTCCCGGCCAGACCGGCTTCCGGAAGGGCAACCGCGTCGGCGGCAACCGTGAGGAGGGGCAGCGGGGAGTCCAGCCCGGCTTCTTCGAGCAGGCTGCCTGCCCAGCGTTGACGCACCAGGTCGACCTGGCCGACACCCGACCAGGTCGCCGACACGCAGTTAGCCGCCATCGGCACGTCGGTGATCGCGGCGAGGTGAGCGAGAACTTCGTTGCCCCGGTCGGTCGCAGCCGCGATCACCGCCGAGACCGACTCCTCGTCAGCGAGATCAGCCAGCGCGCGCGCCCACGCCACCGGCGCGTAACCGACGTCATCTCCTAGCAAGATCGCGTGGCCGACTCCAACTCCAGCGGCCCCGAGCTCGGCCAGCCCGACGGACCCAGCCGACCCGAACCATGCGGCCGTGACGTCCTCCCCGGCCGACTCGGCCAGCGCCCGCGCGAACGCCAAGGCCCGCTTCGACGCATCTCGAATCGCCCCGTCGACGACCTCGACCAGGCAGAGGACGGTCATCGCAGCACTCCGAGCTCATCCAGCACCCGCACCAGAGCCGGAACCGCCTCGACGCCGGACCCGAGCACCTCGGCCCGGCTCCCGCTCGCCGCCGGGACCGTCAGCCGGCGCTTGTTCAGCCCCTCGGGCGGTGCCGCACCGACCTCGATCGTCTCGATCGGGGCTCGCTTGGCGCGCAACCGCCCCGGCAGCGACGGATACCGGGGCAGGTTGATCCCCTCCTTGACACTCACCACCGCCGGCAACGGCAGCTCGAACGTCTCCTCAACGCCGGCGTACTCACGCCCGGCCGCGATCCGCCCGGACTCACCCGAGATGTCGAGCCGCTTGATCCCCGTCACGCACGGCAGGCCTAGCGCATGCGCGACCCGCACCGGCACCTGGTACCCGCCCGTATCGGCCGCTTCATTGCCGAACAACAGCAAGTCCCATCGGGGGGCTCCGGGGGGTCGTCCCCCCAGGTCGGCACTCCCCCGGCCGCCAACCACCGAGGCCAGCGCGGCCGCCGTCGCGACCGGCCCCCACTCAGACCCGTCCGTCTGAAGCAGGATCGCCCGGTTCGCGCCCAGCGCGAGCATGTCCCGCAGCTGATCGGCCGCCGACGCCGGCCCGAGCGTCAGCACGGTCACCGAGCCACCAGCCCGCCCACCCAGCCGCTCGACGATCCGCACGGCCTCCTCGACCGCGCACTCCTCGTGCGGGCTGACCGTGAACCCGGCCATCGAGGTATCGACGTCTTGCTCATCGGGTGTCACGACGATCGACCCGCCGACCATCGGCACCCGCTTCACGCAGACGCAGACCTCCACGGTGCTCATCACCACGGGATCAGCACCTGATCCGCTCGTTCGACGGGTCAAACAACGGCGTCGACCCGGCGACCGCCACGGTCACCGGGTACCGCTCGCCGAGATACTCGACAGCGAACTGGTTCCCCACCACGGCGTGCTCGGCCGGCAGGTAGCTGAGCAAGATGTGCCGGCCAACCGAAGGCCCCGACCCGGCGCTGGTCACATAGGAGGTCCGCCCCCGCGCGTCGGTGAGAACCGAGCCGTCCGGCCCGAGGATCGGCTCCCCGCCGAGCGGGTACCGGGCCTCACCCGAGCTAGCGGAGACCGGGTCGTCGATGGTCAGGGTGCACAGCACGGCCACCGGCGGCGTCGAACGCTGACCGAGGTAGGCAGCCTTGCCGACGAAGTCCTGCACCTTGACCTTGGGCCGCGTCATCCCGGCCTCGACCAGGTTGAAGTCGCCCGTCAGCTCGGCCCCGAACGCGCGGTAGCCCTTCTCCAGCCGACCCGTCGTCCCGTACACCCCGATCCCGGCCGCGATCAGCCCGGACGACTGGCCGGCATCCCACAGGACATCCCACAGCCGGGCTCCCTGCTCGAAGGGCAGGTGCAGCTCCCAGCCGAGCTCGCCCACGTACGAGATCCGGGACGCGAGCACGGTCACGCCGCCGACTTCGATCTCCCGGCAGGTAGCGAAGGCAAAGCCGGAATCCGAGACATCCCCCGACGCCACCCGCCCGAGCACCTCGCGCGCCTCCGGCCCCCATAGCCCGAGCGTGGTCCATGCTGAGGTCACGTCGGTCACCGACACCCCGGCCGCCAGCGCCTGGTCCGGCAGGTGATCGAGAATCCACTTCAGGTCCGTCATCCCGGTGGCGCCTCCGGTCACCACCCGGAATTTGCCGGCACCCAGCCGCATGATGGTCAGGTCGGCGCGGAACCCACCCGCGTCATCGAGCAGCGAGGTGTACACGACCCGGCCGACCGGCAGGTCCAGCTGGGCGACCGCCAGGTGCTGCACGGCCGTGAGCGCACCCGGCCCGGCGACATCGAGGATCGCGAACGCGGACAGGTCGATCAGCGCGGCCGACTCCCGCATGGCGAGGTGCTCGGCGTTGATGATCGGCGACCACCAGCGGGACTCCCACTCGCCCGAGCGCGGCATGACCTGCCCGGCGTACCGTTCGAGCAGCGGAGCGTTGGACTCGTACCAGAACGGCCGCTCCCAGCCGGCCGTCTCGTAGAACACCGCGCCCAGGTCGCGCTCCCGCGCATACGCCGGCGGCAGCCGCAGCGGCCGCCCGGACTCCCACTGCTCGGCCGGGTGGATAATCCCGTACATCTTGTTAAACGCCTCGGCCGCCCGGCCGGTCACGTGCGCGTTCGTCCGCTGATGAGAATAGAACCGCGCGATATCGGCTTCGTGAATATCGATCACCGGCGTGCCGCCGTTCAGCCATTCCGCGGCCGCGCGGCCGATGCCGGGCCCTTCCTTGATCCAGCTCGCGGCGACCGACCACAGCCCCGCGACCTCGGGCGTCTCTCCGATGACGGGATGCCCGTCCGGCGTCATCGATATCAAGCCATTTATGGCATAACGCATTCCGGCGGTTTCATCGCCCAGCAAATCTGGCATCAGCTCCAGGGCCTTTTCCAGCTGCGGGTCGAAGTCATCGGAAGTGAACGGCAATTCGGTGGGGGAAAGCACGGCTTGCTCGTTCGACGGAATCGAATCTGGGTCGACGATGATCGGGCGGTGCGCGTACGAACCGACCTCCATGTCGCCGCCATGCTGCCGCTCGTACATGTTCTCATCGACGTCGCGCACGATCGGGTAGCTGATCTCACCCGGCTTCTCGTCGAACAGCCCGATCGGGCCCACGCTGATCATCTGGTGGACGATCGGCGTCAGCGGAATGTGCGCGCCCGCCATCTCGGCCAGTCTCGGCGACCAGACCCCGCAGCAGATCACGACCAGGTCGGTCTCGATGTCGCCGGCGCTCGTCCGCACGCCGGTGATCCGCCCGCCCGGACGATCGCCGTGCGGCACGGCGGCGATCCCGAGAATCTCGGTACTGGCCACGACTGTCAGTGCCCCGCAGGCCTGGGCGTGCTCGCGCATGAGCGTCCCGGCCCGGAGCGAGTCGACGACGCCGACGGTCGGGAAGCTGGCGCCGCCGAGGATCACCGAGTCGTCCAGGTACGGGACCAGTTCGCGGACACCGGCCGGGTCGAGCAGTTCGTACGGGATTCCCCAGGCCTTGGCCGCGGTCGTGCGCCGGCGCAACTCGACCATGCGCTCCGGCGTCCTGGCGACCTCGATGCCGCCGGACTCGATGAAGACGCCCAGTTGCTTGTACTGCTCGGTGGAGTCCCTGGTGAGCTCCATCATCATCTTGTTGTACTCGATGGGGAAGATGAAGTTCGACGCATGCCCGGTCGAGCCGCCCGGATTGGGCATCGGCCCCTTGTCGATCAGGACCAGGTCCCGCCAGCCCAGCTTGGCCAGGTGATACACCAGGCTGTTGCCGACGATGCCAGCCCCGATAACCACCGCGCGAGCCCGGCCAGGAACGTCGCTCATCGGATCCTCCCCGCTAAAACGACGATGCCGGCCAGTGCTGCCACTGGCTCGGCAACGTCAATTGTTCTGACCTACTCGACCGGGATCTCCTTGTTGACCAGTCCGAGGTCGATGCCTTGCCGTTTGCGCACGTACCAGGCGGTCACGTAGATGATGACCGCCAGGAGATACATGCAGCCCATGAAGATCAAAGACGGATGGAGGTTCACGTAGTAGTTGTCGTTCGTGAGCCATTCGTAGAGGTTGAAGCCCAGCAGACCGATCGTGACCCAGCCGGCCACCGGGACGACCTGCACGCCAAACAGCCTGATCCTGCTGGCCGGCGATGCCTGCCACAGGTCTTTCTTAACGAACGGCAGCAGAACCACGGCGATCGCGCTGAACAGGAACGTCACGGCGATCACCAGCGTCGCGTCGTAGGTGTATTTCACGAACGTGCTGTTGTAGGCGTAGACCGCGCTAAGTCCCGCCGCCGGCAACAGCATCAAGACCAGCGAGTAGATCGGGACCTTGCGCTTCTCCGAGACCTCGGCGGCCCGGTCGGGCAGCACCCGGTCGAAGGCGGCGGCGAAGATCACCCGTGTCGAGGACAAGAACAGCGTGCCGACCCAGCCAAAGAACCACAGGCTCATGACCAGGATCAAGATCACCTGGAACGCCGTGTTGTGCACGAGCCAGCCAGCGAACAGCACCGGATAGGGCCACAGCGATGGATTCGCCGACTTGGTCTTGAGTATCCCCTCTAGGTTGAAGGCCAACTGATTGGAGTTCTGGTAGAACGCCCAGCCGAAGGTCTTCGCGATCAGCAGCAGGAACACGACGGTCAGCAACACGGTGATCCAGAGTCCACCGAACATGCCGGTGAGCACGCGCCGGAAGTCGCTGGCGCCCCTGATCTCGCCGTAGAGCGTCGCGCCCCAATTCGGCCAGAGGATGAAGAACATCATCACCGGCACCAGCAGCATGGTCGGGCCAAGCGGGCCGAAGCCGAGGCTTTGCGGATGGTAGCCGGGGATCTTGGCGGCCGTCGCGTTCGTCGTCGCATAGGCATTGTTGACGCCGAACAGCTTGTGCGCCTCCAGGTTGAACGAGTTCACGAAGTCGGTGTGGTTGTGGGTTACCAGCAGCACGACGATCACGACGAAGCCGACCAGCCCGCCGTAGAAACACCACTTCTGGAACCTGGCGTAACCCGCCATGCCGATCGAGACGAGGACGCCAGCCAGCGCGATCTTGATTAGCGAGACCACGAATACCCCGGTCGGAGTGGCGAACCAGGCCGAACCCCCACCAGGCCAGCTCCACTTCATCGTTGCCCAGATCGGCTCGAAGAACTGGACGGCGAGGATGTTGCCGTAGATCGGCGCCCACAGCCACAGGATGAACCACCATCCGGTGGCCGCCATGACAAAGCCAAGCCCGCCGTTGAGTATCCGGGACTGCCAGACGTAGTCGCCGCCGGCTCGCGGGATTGTCACCACCAGGCCCGAATAGGCGACGACGAGGAATGTCACCCAGATGCCGGAGATGACGACCGAGGTAATGATCTGGCCCTGCGGAAACGCCGGAGCGGCAAACGCGAACTCGTAGATCGCGAGCGTCACGAAGTTCGTCGCGAGGCACGCATAGATAATCGAGTCGCGAACTGACCAGCCTCTGACCAGGCCAGTCGCCTTTCTCAGGAAGAGTGTCGGCGCTTCGCCGCCACTGACCGCGTCTGCAGCCATCTGGACCTGCCTCCCCATTAGCCGTTGACTAGGAGATACCTCTTGACCTTGGCCTTTTTCACGTCCAGGTCGATGACGGCGCCCTGGAGGACGCCGTCGCCGTAGACGCTGCCGGGGTTGATGGCCATGGTCCGGCCCATCCGCTTGATCCCGCGGCTCTCGTGGATGTGGCCGTGCACCGAGAGCAGCGGCTGGTGCTTGATGATCGAGTTCCGCACGGCGACCGAGCCGACCGGCTTCATGACCGCGCCGCCGTGCATCGGGCGGAGGTTCTCATCGAGGGCCGGCGCTTCGTCCAGGCCGGTGCCGTACGGCGGGGCATGGAAGTTGAAGATGGCGCGCCCCATGTCGGGCACCTGGTTCGCGATCGCCTCGATCTTCGCGGCCAGCTCGTCCTCGGGTGCCTCGCGGAACGTGTCCCAGGGAGTCGGGTTGGTCCAGCCCATCGAGATCATGCTGAAGCCGTCGAGGTCGAGCACCTTGCCTTCGCCGAAGGTCACGCACGGCGATGACTCGATCAGCTCGTCGATCTCGAAGATGTCGTCGTTGCCGCCGTTGAGGATGCAGCCGATCTCGCCGCCCTTGAGCTTGCCGTCGGCCATGTCCAGCCAGCGGTCCAGCGAGCGCATCATCTCGAGGCTGAACCGGCGGTCGACTTCGCCTTCGGTTTCGCTGAGCACCTGCAGTTCATCCGGGGTGACGATGGCCGGGTAGGAGCCGCGGTTGCGGATCTGCTTCTCGATCTCGGCGAGTTCCTCCTTGGTCTCCATCCTGACCGTCTGACCGCGCACCGTGACCTGCCAGTACCCGGTGTGGGCCACGATCGGAATCATCACCTTGCCGGTGACGTCTCCGCCGAGAATGACCAGGTCGGCCTTATAGAAGGCGGCCGCGTTGAGGAACTTGCGCCAGCAGGTTTCCGATCCGTGGATGTCCGTCGCGAAGAAGATCTTCATCCCAGGTACCGCCCTGCGTAGATCACTTACGAAGGGTGTAGCAGTTGCCCCAACCGGACGTCAAGGATCAGATCGACACCAAAAGCCGAGCTAGCGGCCGGCGCGGGCCAGTCGGCTATACCACTGCTAGCGCTCGCCAGTCTCTTAGGGCAGAGTGGACCGGTGGATATCACTCAGCTGATCCTCGATGACCATCACGAGCAGCGCAGACTGTTCGCGATCCTGGAAGAGCTCAGCCGCGACGACACTGAGTCTTTGGCGGCTGTGTGGGGACGGCTGGGGGTTTTCCTTGAGCTGCACGCCGCTGCCGAGGAAGCGGTTTTCTATCCGGCCCTGCTGCATGCGGGGCTGGCCGGAAGACGTCAGGGCGTTGCCGAGGCGGAGACAGCCGACGCGATCCGCGATCACAATGAGATCAGGGACGCCGTCGAGGAAGTCGCCGGTCACAAGGCAGGCAGCCGGGACTGGTTCGCCGCCGTCGCTGCCGCGAACCTGGCCAACAGCGATCACATGGCGGAAGAAGAACGCGAGGGCCTCACCGATTTTCGCCGCCTCGCGAGCCTGCAGCAGCGTCACGACCTAGCGGTCGCCTTCGTCACCTTCCAGGCCCGGAACTACGCCGGCGTGCCGCCGGTCGACAAGGACCCGCAGACCTATATCCGCCAGGCCGAGGCCGCAGAACTTCCAGCCGGTTCGCTCAACATCGGCGGCCTTCGGTAGTTACGGACCTAGGCCCGGCACTCGCTCGGCCCTGCCCCAGGTTCCCTTCTTCTGCGTGGCGAGGAACGGCGCCTCGAAACCCCGCTCAATGAGCGACCTCTTCCGGCAGCTCGTACCAGCGCACCTTGTCGCCGACTCCGGACCGCACCCGCCACTTCATGCTCTTCGGCGTCTCATCGGCCAGCTTGCGCAGCGCCGCCGCCTGCTCCCTCGGGTCGAACGGCATCCCCGGCTGAGCCAGGTCGGCCCGCTCATCGAGGAGCGCGGGCAGCTTGTCCAGGTTCCCGGTGACGGTCCGCCACCAGCCCCAGTCCGCGCCAAGCACCGAGCAGAACCGTCCGCTGTCGATGCCAGGCTCGCTGCCCGAGCTGATCGGCTGGCACGAGAGCAACTGCACGATGTCGCGGGCGTCCTTCTCGTTCAGTTCCACGATCTGCAGCTTCGACAACAGCAGGTCTACGACATCGACGGTGTACGGCAGCTTCCCGAACGACGGCCGGAAGTCCAGCGTGTGGCACATCGTCAGCTTGTCGACCATGACGTCGATGGGCCGCCCGGACGGCGCGTTGAAGTACATCTGCCGGTCGCCGTTGAGGTTGTTGAACCTCTTGTCCGGCTGGCACCCGGCGTTCTCCAGATGCGCGGCAACCTTCTTGCGCTCTTTCGACAAGCACGCGAAGTCCATGTCCTGGTCCCGCCGCAGCCTGGGCGGATAATCCGGGCACACGACCCGCACTGCCAGCCCGCCGAGTAGCTTCAGCCCTACCCCGGCCTCGGCCGCACCCTGAGCAATCGTCATCGCGTCGGTCAGCGGGTCCTGCGCCGAACCGAGCTCTAGCGCTGAAGTTTCCGCTGCTGAAGGCTCTACTGCTGAGTCATCCACGGCCGCTCCTTGTGCAACAAGTGCCACAGTCTAAGCACGGTCGGGCCACTGAGAGCTACCGCGCGACGACCTCCAAGGCCGCACCTCTTTCTGACCGATCGCTGACCTGAGCCAACGGGCCCCCTGGCGGCACCGTGTAAATGGTGACGCCAGGAGGCTCGCCCTGTCCCCCAGGTTCGCGCCTGGCAGGCCCCCGACCGGAGGCGTGATCGAGAAGGGATGGCGCACACCGCCAGGCGAGGCTGGCCATGGCGCCGGCAGGAATGGGCAAGAGATAGGTAACCGCCCGGTACAGCAACACGGCGGCCGTGACCTGGGCTGCCTGTCCGTGACCCGCGCTCCCGGCCAGTGCGCCGACGAGACCCAGTTCGGTAATACCCGCACCGCCAGGGGTAATCGGCAGGACCGTCAGCAACCGGACGAACGCGAACGCCGCGAGGGAGGTCTGCCAAGGCACCTCGGACTGGGAGAGGCCAAGACCCCGCAAGCTCGCCAGCAGAACTAGCCACAAAGCGAGGTTGCTCGCAGTTGTGGTGACCGTGATCCGCCACCCCCGCGCGGCGACCAGGCCGGCCGCCCGGTCCCGAAAGGCCAGAAGCGATTCGGCGCCGCTCGACGGCTGCGGCCTGCGCGCTAGCCTGCAGGCAAGAGCCAGCGCTGGCTGAAGTGAATTACCCAGGCGGCGAGCGAAGGACTCGCTGTGCAGTATCAGCCAGAATCCGGCACCGATGGCGATGAGGAAGGCCAAGCCGACGGCTGAGCCGATGAGCAGGTCGGTTTCTGGCTGGCCGGTTATCGCGATGATCAGCAGGGCGATGACGGGCAAGCCCAAGCGGGCGAAAATGTTCCAGATCCCGGATATCAGCGTATAGAGGATGTACTCCGCTGTACTGACGCCCCACCCGGCGAACATCGCCCAGCTGACGCCCATGGCCAGAACGCCTCCGGCCGGCAGGGTGTTCGCCACGGCGGTGGAGCCGAGGTTGACCGCCGCCGCTTGCCGCAGTCGTATCGATGGCAGCACCGCGCAGATCGCGAGCCAACTGGCGGTGAAGCTGGCAACAGCCGCGACAGCGACCATCAGGGCTTGCGGCCACATCATCAAGCCGACGCTGGCCCACACGCTCCGGTAGGACGCGACTCGCGGGAGCCCGAAGCCGAAAATCGCCGCGACAAGGCCGAGCGAGGCTACCGTGGTGATCATCTTCCGGCGACGCCGACCAGGCGTCACTTGCTGGCCCATGAATACTCCGCACTCACTGAGATGAGGAGCGGCGAGCGAGCGCAAAGTCCGGACCGGCCTATGCCGCCGTCTCAGTTAACGGCATCCGCCCAACCTGTGCAAGTTCCTGACGAATTGCGGGGAAGTTACCTGGCCGGGGACCGCCTTGGCCGGCTCCGCATCCGCAGCGCAGCTACGGTCAGGGCGACGAGGAGCACGGCGACGCCGATGAACAGCAGATATAGCAGGCCTTTCACGACCGCGCCGACGATGCCCAGCGCGATCGCCACGATGACCAGCAACAGGAACAGAGCAATCATCTGGTTGTCCTCTCGGCCACACCCGTCACCGGCGTGCCATCAGGCGCTCGCCTCCGGCCCCCGCCTGGTAGGTCAGGCCGTAATGGCTGAAGACCGCCTCCTCATCGGCAGCCGGCAGCTCCCCGTCCGTCCCGATCGAGGGAGCGCCCTTCACCTGGCTCTTGCCGTAGGCGACCTTGAGGTACCCGGGGCCTACGGTCGCCCGGTCCAGTGGCACGAACACGAGCCGGTGCCGGGTTGGCATCCCGACCTTGACCGTGCCGAAGGATGGCAGGTCGGTGGTCGTGTCGACGTAGACAGCCTCCAGCTCGCCGATCTTGTGCCCGTCAGCGTCCACGACATCGTGACCGCGCCATTCCCGGATATCGCCGGCCTCGAACACCGCGACCTCCTCCACGCAGGCTCCGCACTCGCCAGCAATCTCGCTTGCCCAGCCCTCCTACCCCTGATGAGCGGGACCCATTCGCGTCGGAGGCATCTCCTCTGGAGCCCGGATGAAGCTCGCTACGGCTGCCACTGCGACCGCTAGGCCGACGCTGCCACTCACGGGACTGGCGGCCGAGCTCCGCGAGGCCCAGCAGCGGCTCGACGTTCTGGACGCCGGCGATCCGGCCGCCAACGTCGAGGTTTCGATCCCGGCGACGGCCAGTCTGGACGGCCTGGCACCAGCCCACGCCGAGTCCACGCTCCGGCTGCTCGCCCGTACCCACCTGCTCACCGAGCACGTTCCCGGCCGGTACTCGCTCCACGACCTGCTCCGTGCTTACGCCGCCGAACAGGCTCGGGCGGCCGACTCCCGGCAACATCCAGATCGCGGGCAATGCCACCTTCTGCTAGCGCACGACGACCTGGAAGGTTGCGAGTGACGGGTCGGCGGCGTACGCGATGCGGCCGCCGTCGGCCTTGATCTCGCGGAGCGACTCCACGGCCTCGGCGGTGATCAGCTCTCCGGGCGCCAGGACCGGCACCCCAGGGGGATACGGGGCGATCAGCTCGGCGCTGACCCGGCCTATCGCGGCATCAGCGGGCAAGGTTGCCGTTTCGCCAAAAAATGCATCACGCGGTGACATGACGACCTCCGGCACAACCGTCCATGACGCGGCGACGCCCGGCTTACGCGGAGTCGTCCTGTGCCGCTCGATCGAGGCGATGAGGACGTCCAGGAACGCGTCCACGTGCTCCTCGTCGTCGGCCAGGGTGAGGATCGGGACGACGGTGTCGCGGTCGGCGCTCTCGACGGGCATGCCGTTCGCGACCAGGTCGTGCTCGATCGTGTAGCCCTGAGTGCCGGTGCCGGCGATGAGCACGACCAGCTTGGTCGGCTCGACACCCGGGCCGTCGAGCACGGAGACGTCCGGTACCTGAAGCAGCCGGGCCTTGGCCATGGCGGTCAGCCGGAGCAGGCGGGCACACAGTTCTTCGCCGTCGCGGGCCAGGAGCGCCCGGGCGGCGTCGATGCTGGCCATGATCGAGCCGGCCGGGCTGGTCGTGTGGGTGGCCTCGAACGCCCGGTCGAGGCGGGCCGCGTTCAGCCGCTCGGTGCGGGCGAACACCAGCGCGCCCTGGGAGTAGGCCGGGAGTGCCTTATGGGCGCTGGTCACCATGCCGTCCGCGCCGGCCGCGATCGCGTGCGGCGGCAGGTCGGGGTGGAAGCCCAGGTGGGCGGCCCAGGCGGCGTCGACCAGCAGCGGGACGCCGGCCTCGTGAGCGGCGGCCGCGTTGCCGGCCAGGTCGCCGATCGTGCCGACGTAGGACGGCTCGCCGAGGAAGACCCCGCAGGCGTTCGGGTGCTCCTTGAGCGCGGCCCTTACCGTCTCGACCGAGACGGCGGCGGGCAGGCCCGTCTGCAGGTCGACGTCGGGACGGACCCAGACCGGGTTCAGCCCGGCGAGGACCAGGCCGAGCAGCAGCGAGCGGTGCAGGATGCGGGTGACGATGATCTCCTGGCCCGGCGAGCCGACCGCGAGCGCGAGCGCCTGGTTGCCGTGGGTGGAGCCCGCCACCGAGAACCGGCACCAGTCGGCGCCCCAGAG
>DATNFM010000223.1:0-2151 GCA_035606435.1 Streptosporangiaceae bacterium
GCCGGCGCCTCGATCGGCAGCCTGATCGGCGGCATATCCGGCGGTTTCGTCGCGGCGCTGCTGGCCATCCCGACGGCCGGGGCGCTCCAGGTACTGGTCAAGGAAGTCTGGCAGGCCACCGCCCCGGACCAGCCCCAGGAATCCCCGGTACCTGCGGCTGAGCCGAAGGAATTGGCGGTCCCGTGAGGCGAGCGGCCTGGTTGCTCGCCCAGGCGGAAAAGCCTGTAAGAAGCGCGTGCCCCCGCAGCTGTCTGCGGGCGGGCGTCGCCGCCCGCCTGCACCAGCGACTAACCGGTCACGGCCTGCCCGAGAGCTGACCGGCCAGCGCAGCCCGGCTACTCGCCGTCGGCTTGGCGGGTACGTACGCGGCTCCCGGCTCTGTTCGGCAGGGGCCGGGCGGGCACCGGTCAGTTCCCTGAGCCGGGCCAGCTCGGCCTGCAGCTGCCGGAGATGGCGCCGCCGGAGGTGTGACGCCGAGTGACGGACGCCGGCCGAGATAACGCGCGCGGAGCCGCGCGCAACGGCCGCCATGGGCGGACCGCTGGTCAGCCGGGTTCACGGTCAGAAATCGGGCGGCAGGCCGGTGGTGCCGTGCGTGAGACCCGACCCGTTCGGCGAATAATGACCTTTGATAGTCCGAACGGGCTGGGTGGTCCGTTTTCTTAACCGTCAGCCGCCGTCCGCTTAACTGGAGTCCCCTGAGATGAAAAACGAGGCGAAGCTGTCCGCGACCCCGGAAATCGCCCACATCTCCAGGGCGACATCCACTACCTTGCCGCCCGTGGCCAGCGGGTTCGTGATCGCGGACGATATGGTCAGCAGCTGCACGGCGGTGAAGAACACCGCGTCGCCGTAACCGTGGATATCGCCGCCCTTGACGCCGCTTTCGAAGACCCAACGGCGAGAACCAGCAGCGTCAGCCCGAACGCGATGAGCAGGCCTTTCTGCGGGCCGGCTTAGCCGGCCATCGGCTGACATGATAGCCCGGAGCAAGGTCACGGCAGCATCGTTCGATCGGGCTTCCGGCGCCATAGCTGGCTAGAACACGCCCGGTCTGGTTGCCTTCCCCGCACCGAGCATTGGTCCGGTCCGCGTCATCTGAGTGACCAGGGGACATGGTCAAGCCGCAATGCCTCGACGGGCGTGATTCCATCCGGCATGCCTGTCGGGCGAGACGAGCCAGGTTAATACGGCGGAAAAACCCTAGGATGATCGTGACGTGCCACGCCGCCAGCGATCGGTGCCGAGGTCTACTGGCCGGTTACTGTCGCAGAAGTCGGCTTAGGGGTTGCTCAAGGTGAGGTTCGGGTGAGACGAGTGCAGGGCCGCGACGGCCGTCGCGGCCGGCCGGGTCGTGGCTTGTCGCTGGACCGGATCGTCTCGACCACGCTCGAGCTGGTGGATGAGGAGGGCATCGGGGCGGCGACGATGCGGGAGGTTTCGTCGCGCCTGGGGGTTCGCTCGATGTCGCTATACAGGTATGTCCGCGATCGCGATGAGCTGCTGGACGCCGTGGTGGAGCGGATTGTCGGCGAGCTTTCCGATGATCCTGAGGTTCAGCTGCGCCCGGTGGACGGGTGGCGTCCTTACCTGACGGGCATGGCACATGGGGTCCGCCGCTACGCCCGGGCGCATCCGCATGCTTTCCCGCTTGTCGCTACCCGGCCGCCTTCGGCTCCGTGGGTTAATCCGCCGCTTCGGTCGCTGCGCTGGGTCGAGGCGATGCTGAGCGGATTGGCCGGAGAGGGCTTCAGTGACGAGCAGGTGCTGTTCACCTACCGGACCTTTAACGGGTTCCTCCTCGGTTACCTGCTCTTGGAGACGAGCGCCATGGCGCTGCGTGATCCGAAGCCAGGGGACGGATCGTTCGCCAGCACCGATACCCTTTCCGGCGAGTTCAGCTCACCTGGCGGGATCGCGACGGCCGATCCGGTGCCCGGCGGGCTGAGTCCTGCCCGTTCTCCTGAGCAGCGAGCGGCGATCGCGGACGCCGGCAGCCCGCGCGAGCTCATCGACCCCGCGGACGAGATCGACGCCAGGCGTTTCCCGACGCTGCACCGCCTGGCGGCCGGCCTCGCCCAGGATCAATGGGAGCAGGAGTTCGAGACAGGCCTGGCCCATATGCTCGACCGCGTTGCGAGTTTCGTGGCT
>DATNFM010000224.1:0-20385 GCA_035606435.1 Streptosporangiaceae bacterium
CCCCGGCAGCGCAGGCCGCATGAACCCAGGCGGCAGCGCCCGCCTCGACCCCAGCGGAAACACCACCATCACCGTCCCCAAGGGCATCACCCTCAACGGCTCCGAAATCGTCCTCGACAACGGCCTCGCCATCCCCTTCACGCTTCCGGCTCTGACCAATGACCTGCATGCCTTCCTCATCTTCGACGCGACCGGAAAGCTGAGCGTGGATGATGAGCCGCCTGTCGTGACTGGTACTCCGGATCGACCGGCGAACGCCAACGGGTGGTACAACGCGCCGGTTACGGTTACCTGGGCGGTTAGTGAGCCGTTGCCGCAATTCGGGCCGGCGACCGTACCGGCGCCGAAGAACGTGACGACCGAAGGCGCCAATCAGGTCATCACATCGGATCCGTCCTGCGACATCGAAGGTAACTGCGCGACGGGTACCTTCAAGGTCTCGATCGACGAGACGCCGCCGTCGACGGCCAACGTCAGCCTGGATCACTCGACGATCACCGTCGGTGACAGCACCACGCTCAGCGCAAACGTCAGCGACAGCTTGAGCGGTGTGGCCGCGGCCGAGTATTACGTGGACAGCGACCCTGGTCAGGGCAACGGAACGGCGCTGGATGTCGCTAACGGAACCGCGACCGCCACGATTGGCTCCAAGCTGAGTCCCGGCAAGCACACCATCAGCGTCCGCGACGAGGACCAGGCCGGTAACTGGAGTTCGCCGGTCAGCGTCCAGATCTCGGTTCGACCGCAGGCACCGACCGGGCTGACCGCGCCGACGCCCACTCAGACCCCGGCGTTGACCTTGAACGCGGTGTCCGGAGCGGACTCCTACAACGTCTACCGGGACGGCACGATCATCGGCTCGACAACCTCGCCGTCCTACACCGACTCCACTGCCCAGGTCGGGCCGCACACCTACCAGGTCACTGCCGTGACCGACGGGCTGGAGAGTGACCCGAGCAACAGCGTCGACGTGCTGGTCGGCGCCGTTCCGGTGATCACCAGCGCGCCTTCGGCAAGCACGGGCATGCGCGTGCCGTTCGACTTCACGATCACTACCTCGGGTGCGCCGACCGCGTCCCTCAGCGAGACCGGCAACCTGCCGACTGGGCTGACGTTCACCGACAACGGTGATGGCACCGCCGACATCAGCGGCCTCGCCGCCGCAGGAACCGCCGGTACCTATCCGCTGACGATCTCGGCCACCAACGGCATCGGCGACCCGGCCACGCAGGCGTTCGTGCTGACCGTCACCACCGCCACCTCGGCTCCGACGATAACCATCGGGCCATCGGACACCGAGACGTTCGGCGTGCCATTCAGCTTCATCGTGACGACAACTGGTTATCCGGTACCCAAGCTGACCAAGACCGGTGCGCTGCCCGCTGGCGTGACCTTTGTCGACAACGGAGACGGCACGGCCACGATCTCGGGCACCCCGAGCGCCTCGGCTGTGGGCAGCTATCCGCTCACCATTACCGCGAAGAACTCGGCCGGGACCGCCACGGCATCGTTCACCTTGGTTATTACCAAGACACCCGTGCTGAAGAAGGTAACCACCCAGACCGCCAAGACGGGTACTGCGTACAGCAAGACCATTACCGCGGTCGGCAACCCCACGCCGTCACTCACCGAGACGGGCAGTCTGCCAGCCGGGATTACCTTTGCCGACAACGGCGACGGTACGGCGACGCTGGCCGGGAAACCTGCTGCTGACGCTGGTGGCTCGTACTCGATTACCGTTACGGCCACGAACTCGCTTGGTTCGTCCAGCGAGTCGTTCACGCTGAAAGTCAACCAGCCGCCTGCGATCACCAGTCCGGCTAACGCGTCGGCCACGGTCGGGACCGCGTTCAGCTATCAGGTCACCACGACCGGCTACCCGACGCCTAGGCTCGCGAAGCTCGGCACCCTTCCTAAGGGCCTCAGCTTCAAGGCCAGTCCGGGAACCATCACAGGAACGCCAGCCGCCGGAACCGCAGGCACCTATCAGATCGCGATCAACGCCAAGAACAGCACGGGGAGCACGATCCTGCTCCTGACGATTGTCGTGAGCTGACAGCAAGCCCGAGCGAGACGCTGCTCGCGAGCTACTTGGCCGCTGTCCAGTCCGCACGGTGGCTGGACAGCGGCCAAGACAAGCGGAGCGTGCCGCCTGGTGGTACTTGTGCCCAGCGAAGAAGCAGGTCACGAACGCCGGCGATGGCGCGCGCGATCGTCTCGTCGTCGAATTGGTCGATCATCTGGGTGATGGCGGGGTCTTCCTGCCGGGCGGCGCGATCGCGGACACCGCTCGGAGTGTCCGGGCCGTCGCCCCAGTGGTTGGTGACGCAGTTCGTGATCGTCTTCGCGCGGCGGTGCCCGGGTGTCAGCCACTGCTCGGTCGGGATGCCGGCCGCCGCCCCGGAGACGATCCGTCCTTGCTTGTGGCGCTTCGGGTCGCGGGCGGACGCCGCTCGGTCCGATTCGGCGTGCGACCCGGCGGCCAGCTCAGCCCAGAGGCCGTCGGTGATGCCGAACTCCGACTCGACCGCGAGGTGGGGCAGGTCGTGCACCACGTGGACCGCGACCCGGCGGCCGCCAGGGTCCGCATTGAGCCAGGCGCGATCCCGGTCGCCCGCGCCCGACGCCTTGACCAGGGTTATCTCCATCACCGCTAGGATGCCTTGCTTCGGCGACGCCAGCAAACGACTTATTCAGTCCGGCCGAAAAGCAAGCCGATATAAGGTCTGGCTGTGAATGAAACGTCCGGGACGCGGGCCGTAGTGGATTCCTCGGTACCAAGCCCGGCCAGGATCTGGGATTACTACATCGGCGGGAAAGACAACTTCGCCGTGGATCGGGCCGTGGCCGAACAGGTCATCGCGGTGCTGCCGACGGCGCCGGCGGTAGCCAGGCTGACCAGGCGGTTCCTGGCCCAGGTGGTGCACTACCTGGCGACCGAGCATGGGATCCGGCAGTATCTGGACATCGGGTCCGGGCTTCCGACGGCGGACAACACGCACCAGGTGGCCCAGCGCGCCGCCCCGACCTCGCGCATCGTGTACGTGGACAACGACCCGGTGGTGATCGCGCACGCGCACGCGCTGATGGTCTCGACGGCAGAAGGCCGCTGCGACTACGTCCAGGCCGACGTGCGCGACGTAAGCACGATCCTGGCCGGAGCGTCCAGGACGCTCGACTTCACCCAGCCCGTCGCGGTCCTGATGCTGCAGTTGCTCCACTTCGTTCCCGACGATGACGATCCATTCGGGATCGTGCGAGACATCATGGCGGCGCTGCCTTCTGGGTCTTTCCTGGTGCTCGCCCACGGCTCGGACGATGTCGATCGTCAGGCCTCGGCGCAGCTCACGAGAATGTCGAAGGCCTCGGTGGTCACCTTGAGGCTGCGCAACCACGAAGAAGTGTCCAGGTTTTTCGACGGACTCGAGTTGATCGGCCCTGGCCTTGTGTCTGGCACGGAATGGCTAGTAGCGACATCGGCCAGCAATGGCGAACCGCGACCGGGCGACGTTCACTTCGGATACAGCGGTGTCGCGAGGAAGCCTTGAATGCGGATGCCGGCAATATCACGGAGAGCGCCGTGATCGAGCTAGCGATCCGGCGTTATTACGGGTCGGCGTCCTACACCGTCGAGGTCGTCCGGTCTCCGGCCGGCGAGGCGAAGACCGTCGTCGAGTTGTCCGTCGACGATCAGCTATTCCGACCTAAGGTCCAGCAAGCGCTGACCTCCCCGGCACACGCCCGGCTTCAGGACGGCCAGCCGATCCGCGAGGTCGGCGAAGCCTTGTTCACCGCGCTGCTGGGCACCGGTGAAGTCGCCGGCCTGTACCGGGCCAGCGCGGCTCTGGCGGCGAGCCGTGGCCAGGTGCTCCGGGTTGTGCTGCGGATGGACTCGCCTGCGCTGGCGGACTTGCCGTGGGAGGCCATGTTCGACAAGGCCACCGAGTCCTACCTGTGCCGGCAGGCGCCGCTGATCCGCCACGTCCCGGTCCCGGTCGCTGCCCAGCCGCCGCACGCCAGCCTGCCGCTGCGGATTCTCGGCGTGATCTCCGCGCCTCGCGGAATGGACGCCCTAAACGTCGAGGAAGAGCGCAGCCTCCTGGAGACCGCGCTGGCCCAGCCGATCGCCGACGGCCTGGTCGAGATCGTCTGGGCACCCAGCGCGACCTGGGAGGACCTGCTCAGCCTGCTGCTGGCCGGCCCGTGGCACGCGCTGCACTTCATCGGGCACGGCAACTTCGATCCGGCCGCCAACGCGGGCATCCTCGCACTCACCACGAAGAACGGCTACCCGGAGCTAATCGAGGCCGACCAATTCGTCGACTTGCTTCGTCAGGCCCAGCCGGCCCCCCGCCTGGTCGTGCTGAATTGCTGCTCAAGCGCCACTAGCGGATCCAGCAAACTATTCGCGGGCACCGCCTATGCCCTGGCCCGGTCCGGCATTCCGGCGGTGGTTGCCATGCAATTCCAGATCACCGACAAGGCCGCCAACGCGTTCGCCCGCGGCTTCTACAGCGCTATCGCCCAACGGCGCGGCATCGACGACGCCGTGTCCGCCGGTCGTGTGGCGATCCTCGGAACTCGTCGCGGCACCATGGAATGGCTCACGCCCGCTCTCTTCCTGCGCGGCGACCGGGCTCAACTGTTCGCCGACACCACGTCAACCGCGAGCACTCCCGTTCAAGTCGGTCAGGGCACTGAAGACCGACCGGCCGGGTCGGTATTCATCTCCTACGCCAGCCAGGACTCACGCCATGCCGATCAACTCCAGCGCCTCCTGGAAGACGCTGGCCTTCAGGTCTGGCGAGACACCGCAAACCTGTGGCCGGGCACGGACTGGCGACTGCAGATCCGCCGGGCGATAACGAAGGATGCGCTGATCTTCCTGGCCTGCTTCTCGCGCGCCAGCCTCGCCCAGGTCAAGAGTCGCCAGAACGAAGAAATCATCCTCGCCATCGAAGAACTACGGCAACGCCGCCCTGGCATCCCCTGGCTCATTCCGGTCAGGTTCGACGACTGCCAGATTCCGAGCTGGGATCTAGGAGGCGGCCGCACCGCGGAATCCCTAGTACCAGCGGATCTCTTCGGCGATCAAGCCGACCAGAACGCCCAGCGCCTGATCCAGTCGATCCAGCAACTGCTTCAACAATGACCTTTGGGCTCCCGGTCGCGCCAGGAGCCCTTAGTCATCCGGCGCTGGCCGTGCGACCCGACTTTGATCAGGCTAGTGCGCACCGCGGTCAGCGCTTTTGGTCGTGGCGAGGCTCGCAGGGGTCGTCGGCGGTGAGCCGGTGGCGGTGGTGCGGGCGGCGATCT
Source organism: Streptosporangiaceae bacterium (assembly GCA_035606435.1). Taxonomy (GTDB): domain Bacteria; phylum Actinomycetota; class Actinomycetes; order Streptosporangiales; family Streptosporangiaceae; genus Chersky-822. The sequence continues at coordinate 5,317 of DATNFM010000224.1, forward strand.
TGGTCGGTGACCGGATCGCGCGCAGGGCACGGCGCCGGTTTGCCGGTAATATTGCCGTTCGCGGGATTTCGTCTCCGCCACTTCCCATCCGTTGCGGCGACCTGCCATTCATTGCGACGACTTACCCGACGTTACCGTCGCGACAAATGCCGTATACCCGGCAGAACTCCGCTCTAACGGATGGCAAGTCGCCTCACAGGATGGGAAGTGGTCGCAGCGGAGGGGAAGCCGGCCGACTGGCAGACTGGGAACTGCGGCCCGGGGGAACCAGTCCGGTGTCCGCAGCGCGATATCCGAGTTGCCTGACGGCGGCTTGGAAGCCTCGGGCTAGTATGCAGATCGGGTTACGTGACAAGAGACCCGCAGGTCAGCGGCTGGCGATCCAGGGAACTCCAGGATCGTGATAAAAGTCAGGGCCGCACCGTGGAATCCCTAGTACCAGCGGATCTCTTCGGCGATCAAGCCGACCAGAACGCCCAGCGCCTGATCCAGTCGATCCAGCAACCGCTTCAACAATGACCAAAGGGCTCCCGGTTGCGCCAGGAACCCTTAGTCATTCGGCGCTGGCCGTGCGAGTCAAGCGCTTCCGAAGCTGTCGAACTCGCCGTTCAGTATGCCTCCGAGAAAGGCCTGCCATTCCGTGCCCTGAACTGCAGGATCGGTCCGCTGGCGTCCTTGCTGTCGTCGGCCTCCGAGGCCAGCCGCTGAAGCTGCTCGTACATCACGGACTCATCGCCGATCCTTCGCTGAAGGATTGACTCGTCAAGGACAACCAGCAGGCTTAGTGACGGGTCGCGCCTCAATACCTGCTGGCGCTGCATGCGCAGTTGCAGTCGGCGCTCGATTATGCCAGGCGCCGTAGGCTCGACTTGCGCATATTCGTCAAGAATTGCCAAGAATTGCCCGCACATACCGTTCCGTCTGCAATAGACTGTTTACGACCTCATTGTGCCAGACCGCGATCGAAGTAGCCTCACCTCCAGGCCAACGAACTGCATGAAATCGGCAGACGAGACGCCGGAATAGCCCAGATTCCAGACCTGGGCATCGACGCTGGCGCTCCTTGCAGTCATTTCGCACCGCGGACTTGTTCGGGGCAGATCAGCAAGAAGAACTGGAGCGGTTGGTGGCGACGGTGATCTGGGTCCTTGGATTGAGTTCACCCGGTGCGGGGCATGCGGCTCGCCGCTAGCCAGAGTTAGTCATGCGCGGTGGAAATAGACCCGCGCAAATTTTTCAAAGCCGAAATAAAGATCTCTGAAAAGGTGGGGAACGGCTGGATCACATCCCGCAGCACCTCCAGCGGAATGTGCGCGCGGATGGCCAGAGTCGCCTGTTGCATCCACTCGGCCGCTTCCGGGCCCAGGGCGTAGGCGCCGGTCAGCCGCTCGCCGTCTGATACCAGGGTCAGGAAGCCCTTGGAGTCGGCGTAGGCGCGGCTGTAGGTCTCGCTCTTGGCCACGTCGGTGAGCTTCACGGTGGCGCTGAACCGGCCGTCGAAGCTGCCGACGCCGGCTGCCTGCGGATCGGTGTAGACGACATTGGGCACGGCCTCGTAGTTGGCCTCGCGGGGTTCGCCCAGGATGTTCGAGGCCACGACCTCACCCTGGTACTTGCCGACGTGGGTGAGCAGGTGGATGCCGGTGACATCGCCGACCGCCCACAGCCGGTCGGTGACCTGCCCGCGCGCGTCAACCTTGACCCCGTGACGGTCGGGCTCGACTCCGACCGTCTCCAGGCCGATTCCGTCCACCCGAAGGCGGCGGCCGGTCGCCACCAGCAGGTGTTTTCCGCGCAGCTCGCGACCGTCATCCAGGGTCAGGACGAAGTCGTTGCCGTCGCGGCTGGCGCCGGTCGCCTTGGCGCCGGTCAGCAGCTCGACGCCGTCGGCTGCCAGAACCTCGCCGAGCGCGACTCCCAGCGGCTCTGGCTCGCGGGGCAGCAGATGCGGCGCCGCCTCGATCAGGGCGACCTCACCGCCTAGGCGGCGCACGGCCTGCGCCATCTCGATGCCGACCGGGCCGCCGCCCAGGATCAGCAGGCGGCTCGGTACCGCCTTCATGGCGGTCACCTCGCGGTTGGTCCAGACGCCGTCGAGGTCGCTCAGCCCGGTAATGGGAGGCAGCGCGGCGTTCGACCCTGTTGCCAGCACGACGTGCCTGGCCGTATGCCGATCGCCATCGACCTCGACGACGCCCGTGCCGGCCAGCTTGCCGGTGCCGCGCAGCAGGTCGATGCCCTTGCTGGCGAGCCAGCGTTCCTGCCCCGCATCGGAGTAGTTGTCGACCATGAAGTCCCGCCAGGCGAGGGCCTTGCCGGGGTCGACCTCGGCGGTGGCCGTCGCGTCGCGGGCCTGGTGCACCGCCTCGCCGGGGCGCAGCAGGGTCTTGGACGGGATGCACGCGAAGTAGGAGCACTCGCCGCCGGCCAGGTAGCGCTCGACGACCGCGACTCGCAGGCCGCCATCGGCGAGTTCGCCGGCGCAATGCTCGCCCGGTGAGCCGCCGCCAATCACGATCACGTCGTAGTCGCCCACTCGCCCGCTCCCGCCTCGTCTTGGCTGCCTGTGCGGTGCCCTGCCCGACGACTCCATCGCTCAACCCTGTGCCTGGCCGTGCACCCGCCGCAGGATCGCTACCATGCTCGCCATGAACGATGAAATCAGGCTGGTTCCTGCCGATGAGTCCGATGTCGATGAGTTGTGGCAGCGGCTGACCGATGAGCCGGATATCCGCGGGATCGAGGCCTGGGCCGATAGCGAATTTGAAGGCTGGTGCGTGGAAGTCAGCGCGCAGGAGTCCATCCGGCAGGACCCGCTCGGGACCGAGTTGCGGCAGCGCATGCAGGCGGCGCTGCGCGCGGTCCAGGGTGTCACCGAAGTAGATCGGCACGACAATGAGTCCTGGCTGGTCAACGGCAAACCTTCTGGCCAGGAGCTGACGCGGGCCGCAGCCGAGGTTGTTGATGAACTGGCCGACCGACTCCGCGCCGGGAGGCCGGCGAGCTAGGCCTCGATCAAGATCCCTCCGACCTCCACAGCTCTCCAATAGCATCAAGACTTCACCTGCAAGCCGGCGCCCGGCGCGGGAGCCGGAAGCTAGCATCGAGGGGAAGTCATCGCCGTGGACGGCCAGTCGTTGAACCAACAGCCGGAGATCTCCGATCTTCGCGGCAGCCTAGACGAACTGGACTCGGCCATCGTGCGTTTGATCGCGCAGCGCCGCGAGGTCATCGCCACAGTCGCCAAGGCCAAAGAACGCGGCTCCGCCGCCATCCAGGACTCCGAACGCGAGCGCCACATCATCGAGTCCGTACAGGCTCAGGCCACCGAACTCGGTGTCTCCCCCAGCCTGGTCCGGCGGGTCTTCCGTGAGCTGCTCAACGACTCGATCGCACTGCAGACTTCCCATCTCAGCGGAGACTCCGGAGACTCCGGCAGCCGGATGCGGGTCGCCTTCCAGGGCGTCACCCACGCCTACAGCTACGCGGCCGCCCAGAAATACCTGAACAGCTACGGGATCGAGGGCGACCTCACCGGCTATCACACCTTCAGGGAGGCGGCGGCCGCCCTGCTGTCCGGCGACGCCGACCTGGCGATCCTGCCGATCGAAAACACCACCGCCGGCAGCATCAACGAGGTCTACGCGCTGCTGCGCGAGCACGACCTGTTCATCGTCGGGGAAGAGACCTGGAAGGTCGAGCACTGCCTGGCCGCCGTGGCCGACATCCCGCTGTCCGGGCTCAGCAAGATCCTGTCTCACCCGCAGGGTCTCGAGCAGTGCGCCCAGTTGCTGACCTCGTTGCCGAACGCGACCGCGGTTCCGAGCTTCGACACCGCCGGTGCCATGCAGGCCGTAGCGGAATCCGGCGATCCGAGCATCGCCGCGATCGGCTCGCTCGAGGCCGCCGCCGAGTACGGGCTGGTGGTGCTGCGGCGCAACATCTCCGACAGCAGCGACAACTACACCCGCTTCGTCGTGTTGTCCCGCTCGGCTACCCCGGTCGACCTGCGGATCCCGAGCAAGACCAGCCTCATCCTGGTCACCAGGCACGAGGAGGGCGCGCTGCTGCGATGCCTGGAGATCCTGGCCGGGAGCGGTCACTCGATGACCAAGCTGGAGTCCCGCCCGCGTCCGGGGATGCCATGGGAGTACCTGTTCTTCGTGGACTTCGAGGGCAACGCGGCCGACCCTCGAACGGTGGCCGCGCTGGACGAGCTGCGTTCGGCCGCGCTGTACATCAAGGTGCTCGGCAGCTATCCGGCGAAGGTGCTGCGCGAGCCGGCCCGCACCGGCGAGCTGCCGTCCCCTGTGGGCTCGCCCGAGAGCGAGTCGGCGGTGGAGATGCTGGAGGCCGTGGCGGCCGCTCCTTTGGCCGCGCCGCGCCGTTCGAGTCATTACAAGCTGGTCGACCGGAGCGCCCGCCAGGGCGACACGATGGTGCGCGTCGGTGACCTGCTGGTCGGCGGCGACGGGTTCGTGGTTATGGCCGGGCCGTGCTCGGTCGAGAGCGAAGACCAGATCAACGAGACCGCCAGGCTGGTCCGCGATCACGGCGCGCACGTGCTGCGCGGCGGCGTGTTCAAGCCCAGGACCTCGCCGTACTCGTTCCAGGGCCTTGGCTGGCACGGCCTCGATCTGCTCGTGAAGGCCGGGCGGGAGACCGGACTGCCGATCGTGACCGAGGTCATGGCCGTGGACCAGGTCCACCGGATGGCCGAGGCCGCCGACATCCTCCAGGTCGGCGCGCGCAACATGCAGAACTTCGACCTGCTGCGGGAACTGGGCAAGGTCGACCGGCCCGTGCTGCTGAAGCGCGGGCTGTCGAGCACGATCGAGGAATGGCTGGCCGCCGCTGAGTATGTGGTCGCGCACGGCAACCAGCAGGTGATCTTGTGCGAGCGCGGGATCAGGACGTTCGAGAGCGCTACCCGCAACACCCTGGACCTGTCGGCGATCGCGGTCGTGCGGGAGCGTTCGCACCTGCCGATCATTATCGATCCGAGTCACGGGACCGGCTTCCGCTCCTATGTCGCACCGATGGCCTGGGCCGCGCGCGCGGCCGGGGCGCACGGATTGCTGATCGAGGTGCACCCGATGCCCGAGCAGGCGCTATCCGATGCGGACCAGAGCCTGTCGCCCGGCGAATTCGCGCAGTTGATGCATCACCTGGCCCGGGTGCCGCAGATGCCGGTCCGGCGGGGCTCGGCTTCGGCGGCTTCTGCGGCTTCTGCGGGCGAAGCAGTCTCGGCGTCAGCGCGCTTAGCCGGATACCGCTAGCCGCATACCGCATGCCGCTAGCCGCCGCCCGCCGCTGACTCCGCAGCGGTCTGATCGCCTGCCTGCCGCGCGACTTAGCCCGCCTTGAGGACCACTTAGCACGGGTTAGGGATCACTCTTCTCGGGTTGCTCGCTCTTTTCCCGGGTTGGGAACCACTTAGCCCTGGTTGCGACGACTTAGCCCTGATTAAAACCAAAAATTGCCCGATTTAGGATAGTTGTCGACGCCGTAACCCGGGCTAAGGGCTCGTAACCAGGGCTAAGTCGTTCCCAACCAGGGTCAAGTCGATGACTTTGACCCGAACCGGAGAGCCGCAAGAGCGGGCAAAGGGGCCTATCCGGCCGCAAGTCGCCCGGCTCGAAGTCGCCGGCGATGCTGCTCACCCCCGGCCAGCCACAACAACGCTGACCCCGTAACTGCTGCGACTTACGCCCTGTGTCCGCCCCTGCCGGGCGCTGACCAACGCAAGGCCGTCAGACCCGCTGGCGCTGGCCAGTGGGCTTCCCCCGCAATGGCACCCGGTCCGCCACCGACGGCAGTGGGTCGGCGGCGGACCGGGGGCTTTGAGTTGGGACTGCTGAATCGTGACGGCTACGAGCCGAAGGCGAACACCGTCGTGCTGGTGAACGTCTTGCCCGCGCCCAACTCGGTGGACGGGAAGTTCGGCTGGTTCGGCGAGTCCGGGAAGTGCTGCGTCTCGAACGTGTACGCCTGAGTCTGCCGGTAGATGTGGCCGCTGATGCCTACCAGCGTGCCGTTGAGGAAGTTGCTGGTGTAGAACTGCACACCCGGCTCGTCGGTCCAGACCGCGAGCCTGCGGCCGCTGGCCGGGTCGAGCGCGGTGGCGGCCAGGTGCAGGCCGTCCATGCTCGGACCCTGACCGGTCAGGACCCAGTTGTGGTCAAAGCCCTGAGAGATCAGCAACTGCTTGCAACCCTGCGAATTCGGGTTGGTGCAGTCTTCGATCCCCGAGGCGATGGTCTTCGGGTGACTGAAGAAATCGAACGGGGTGCCCTTGACGAGCGGCTCGGCCCCGGTCGGGATCTGAGTGGCGTCGGTTGGCGTGTACCGCTTGGCATTCATCCAGATGACCTGGTCGGCGGCGCTGCCGGAACCCTCACCAGCGAGGTTGAAGTAGCTGTGGTTGGTGAGGTTCAGCACCGTGTTCAGGTTCTTGGACTCATCGGTAGCCGAGTAGTGGATACCGAGCTGGTCCTTGTTGTTGAGCGTGTAGGTGACGACGACCTTGAGCTTTCCCGGGTAGCCGGTGCAGGCTTTCACGCAGCCGGGCGACCCGGCCGGGTGGCTCTCGTCGCGGTTCGGGCTGACCAGGGTCAACTGGACGCCGACCTCGCCTTTGGCGACGACCTTCTTGCTGGCCCAGATGTGGTTACCGAATCCGACCAGGCCGCCGTGCAGGGCGTTCACGCCATTGTTGATCGGCAGCGTGTAGGTGTGGACCTTGCCGTCGGGCTGCTTGAGATTAAACGTGCCCTTGGCGATCCGGTTGCCGTAGCGCCCGATGGTCTCGCCGAAGTACGGGCCGCCGTTCGCGATCACCGGCGGGCTGACCTTGGTGACGTAGTCCTTGAGCGTCTTGAAGCCGAGAACGACATCAGCCGTCCGGCCATGCCGATCGGGCAGGTTGATGTCCTGAACGATCCCGCCGTAGGTCAGGATCTGCACGGACATGCCGCGGGCGTTTCTGAGTGTGTATCGGAATACCGTGGTCGCTTTGCCGGTATACGGCTCGACCGCGGTACCGATGGCCTTGCTCGTTACCTTGAGCGCGCCGCCGTGATGGCTGGCACGCGCCGGTTGCGCCATCGCCTGGGTCGCGGCAAGCGACCCGCCGATGCTGACGGCCAGGATTGCGGCTGCACCGAGAACTACAGGCCGTCGGATTCTGGTGCGTACACCTGCCCTTAACGTCTCTCCTTCGCGAAGACGCCGCAGTCTCCCGCTCACATGCACGATGGGCTCCCTTCATCGACAGGTTACGAAGACGTGGCCTGATCTAATCAGACGATTGTGAGCGTTAACACCCAACCAGTCAAGGCATCAGTCCCGGCTCGGGGCGTCAGAATCAAGCCTTAGCGCACGTCGCAGCGCTACTTCGGAGGCATCCGCGAATCCCGGATCGCAGCGTCAACTCCCGCTCCTACTGCGACTTCTGGCACATCAGGCGACAATTGACATCTCCGGCAACACCAGTCCTGGCCAACGGCCGACCGCTGGAGGTACCCGCTTACCGCGACCGCTCGGCGCTATTCTGGCCGCACGGATTGTGAGCGCTAACAGCAAATTGGCGGCCTGAACAGGCACTTTGCCGCTCGCCGAAACCTGGACGCGGCCGTTCACGGTGCCGCGGTTACGAGGGTTGCCTTCCCGGACGCGGCCGTTCCACTCCCCTGTGGCTCCGGGGGTTTGGCCCCGGAGCCAGCACCGGCAGCGACTGGCCTCTGGCTACCCAGGACCAAACCACGCGCTATGCGTTTCGCCGCCAAAAGACACTGTCAGAACGCACCGGTACCGTTTGGAGTGCCGAGACCGGTGGGAGCGTCGTAGCCCTTGCCGGCCACGCAGAGGTAGTCGTGGCCGCAGGTGCGGCCGCCAGTGCCGTTGATGTTGTCGTTGTTGCCGGTCGTAACGTCGAAGAGCGATTTGGCGTGGCGGTATTCGTAGCCTGGGGCGATGGTGGTCGCGTTGCCGGCCAGGGCGTAGACGCCGGCGACGAGCGGGGCGGCGGCGCTGGTGCCGCTGACTAGCAGCCAGCCGCGTCTGGCCTGGTCGTAGACGGCGAGGTTGGCGGCCACGGCGGACACGTCGGCGACGGTACGCATGGCACAATGCCGGTCGTGCTGCCATTTCGGCTTGGGTACGTAGGCGGAGCAGCCGCTGCCGGTGGCGCCGTTCGACTGGTTCCAGGCTTGCTCGGTCCAGCCGCGCTGGCTGGTGCTCTTGGCTAGCTCGGTGCCGCCGACCGCGGTCACGTCCGGCAGGCTGGCGGGGAAGCTGGCGGTCGTGAAGCCCAGGTCACCGGAGGCGGCCACGATGACGTGGCCAGGGTGGTCGTAGGCCTTGGCGTGGGTCTGATCCAGGCCGCTCTCCGCTCCGCCGAAGCTGTCGGAGATGACCTGGGCGCCGAGCCGGGCCGCCGTGTTCTCCGCGATGGCGAGGTCGCCCACCTTGGGGCTGCGGGCTTCGACGACCAGGATCTTGCAGAGCGGGCAGGCGGCGGAGACCATCTCCACGTCCAGAGTCGTTTCCACGTCCCAGCCGAATGGCACGGCGGAGACGGGCAACGGGGTCGCGGCGCCGGACTGGTTGACGATCCGCAGGCAGCCGGTGGCCGTGGTGCAGGCGGGCAGGCCGTACTGGGCGCGGTAGGTGGCCAGCGAGTTCGCCAGGTCCGGGGTTCGGTAGGCGTCGACGACCGCCACGGTCTGACCGGGGTCGGTGCCGACCGGGAGCTTGTAGGCCGACTGAAGGTCGAAGGCTCCCCAGCCTTTGGGGGCGGCGGTGCCGGCGGCGATCGCGGCGTCTACCTTCGACTGCCGGGAGTACAGGGCCAGGCAGCGCAACTGGCCGGCCTTGGCGACCGGGCAGGCGGCGGCCTGGGTCACGGGGCGCGGAGCGACGGCCGGGCGGCGTCGAACAACCGCCACCGGGCGCGGAGCAGCGGCCGGACGCGGAGCAACCGCCGCCCGCCGAGCAACCGCCGCCCGCCGGGCAACCGCCGCCCGCCGGGCGACCGTCGGGCGCGCGGCGACTCGGTAGGCGTCGGTGATGGTCTCGGTGATGGCGGAACCGGCCGTGTCCTGCGCGTGGGTGCGGAGCGTGACCCAGGCCCCGGCGGGCGCGGCGAAGGCGACTCTGAATCGCCCGCGCCCGGTGCTTCCGCTGAGCGGGGCGATCGGGGCGACCCTGGCCTTGCGCCAGGTGTGGCCACCGTCGTAGGAAACCTGGACGGCCGCCTTGGTGATCTTCGACGCCTTGGCGAGCGGGAGGTGACCGACGGCCAGGTCGATCAGCTGCCGGCCGGGGCTGGTCTGGCCGCGCGCGGACAAGTTGGCGACCGAGTAGTCGAGGGCCAGGAGCGACTCGACTCGGCAACTCGGTTCTGCGGACAGGCACCACCAGCCGACCGGGAGGTGGTGGCCGGACTCGTGGCTCGAGGTCCAGGTCCAGGTCGTCTGGCTCTGGCCGGACGGCGGGGTTCCAGCGGGCCCAGAGCCGAGCGCGGCGGTGAGGGTGAACTTGATCGTCGACCGCGCTGGGTTAAGCGGGACCAGCAGGCGAAGGTCCGGGCCTCCGCCGGTCGCCTTTGCGGCGTCCCCGGAGGAGATCTTCTTTCCGTTCTGATCGACTTCGTAGGTGCCGGACACCTTGGCCGTTCCCGAGTCGTTACTGAAGCCGACACCGATGTGGCCTGGTGTGTTGTCACCGAACGGGGTGAAATCCAGGATCAGCGTGTTGCCCGAACGGCTGGCGGACGGAAGCGTCAGGAACCCGCCGCGCGCCCCCCGCCCGCCGATCAGGTCGACGTTGGGGGTGGGATGCAGCGGGTAGGCGTTCCAGTTCTCGGTCACATGCTCGCCGGGACGGTAGATGCGGGCCTGATCGGTCTGGATCAGCCTGCCGGGAAAGCTACCGGCGGCGGTGTAGAGCGAGGTCGTCCAGATGAGATCTGGAGCGGCCGAGCTGTAGATGGTGCGCGTTCCCGGCGCGTGGACGGGGTCGTAGCTGAAGGCGAGCTGACCCAGCTGACGGGGGAATGAGCTGACCCTGGACAGGAAGCCGCCATGGCCGGCCAGGTAGTAGCGCGCCTTGATAACGGCCAGCCTGGAGTCGCGGACGATGTAGCGCTGCGGCGGGATCAGGCCGTTCAGGTTCTGGTAGGCGAGGTCATATTCGTAGGGCGCCGCCTTAGCCGAGCTGCGGCTGGGGCTGGCGTGGCGGCTGGGGCTGGGGCTGGCGCGGCGGCTGCGGCTGGGGCTGACGCGGTGGCTGGGGCTGGGGCTGGGGCTGGCCAAAGCCTGATCGACGATGGTGGCCAACGTGCCAATGGTCGGGCGCTTCGTTGTCGGGCTGACCCAGATGGGGACGTTGTCACCGAGCCAGCGGAAGTTGATGAAGCCGAAGAACTGCTGCGCGCCGGTCCGTGGCCGGCGGAAGACCAGGAACGAGGTGTCGGTTACCTTGGCTGGTCGCGGGGTTACCATCGTGATCCGGCTGCTGGCGGCCCGCTCGTTCAATTGAAGGCGCGCGTTCCCGGCGACGGTGAATTGCGGCACGATGTCGAGGCCGTGGATGGCCGGAAAGGGCGTGCCGTTCGAGGATGGACCGAAGAAAAGGCCGATCGCGAAGTAGTGCCCGACCGGGACGCTGAATTTCGCGGCCCCGTGGTAGAAGGCGGTCTCGGAGTCCAGGATGTCGAGCCGGCCGCTGTTGTCGACGTTGGCGAGCAGCACCAGGTCGCCGGTGTCGGGCCGTCCGTCGCGGTAGCTGCCGGTGACGGTCAGGGTGCGCATCTGGTACTGCGGCCGGACCGGCCGGACCGGCCGGACCGGCCGCCCGGGACGGGGCGATCGGCCACTGGGCACGCGGCCGCCAGGCACGCGTCCGCCAGGCACGCGTCCGCCGGGCGAGCGGCCGCCGGGCGAGTGGCCGCCAGGCACGCGTCCGCCAGGCAGGCTGATCGTCAGTCCCCCTGCAAACAGCCCGTCCGTGCCATAACTCGCCTCGGACCGGTCGACGACGAACTGCCGGTCGAGTGCACGGCCGAACTTCTCTTCTGACGCGCCGGTGAGGTATCCGCTGGCCAGACCGCCAGCAGCTGCAGTGACCGTAATTCCGGGCATCGGCGCTAGCCTGCTTCGGCCGTACCGGATCACGACCGGCAGCCGACCGCGACCGGCTCCCTCAGCTCGCTCCAGCGCATGGACGTCGAAGAGAGATGGGTCCAGGCCATGGCCCAGATAGGGGAGCGCCGCGGCCGGGACCGCGTAGCTCCGGCCACCGCGTCGCATGGTCACCAGCGATCCGAACGCACCGCCACCGCCACCGCCGTCGCCGACCGCGGCCAGACCGCCATTCGCCAGCTCGCTGAGCCTAAAGTCCTGCCCGGTAATGAGCTGGATCACTCGCGACGCCACTCCAGCCGAACTCCCAGCCGAACTCCCAGCCAAACTCCTGGACGAACTCGCACCCGTGACCGGGTCCACCCGGCCGACGGCAACGGCAGCCGGCGCGATCGCCACAAAGGCAAGCGACAGGACCCATGTCAGCCGGGCCAATGCGGCAGCTAGTCGGGGCATGCGGTGAGGCACAGAAGTCTCCTTGCGATTGCCGTGATTGCCATGATTGCCAGGTCTTCGCGGCCAGCCGACCGCCAGGTCTTCGCGGCCAGCCGCCCGCTAGCCGGGCCTGCCGCAAGAAATGGCCGGCCGAGCCCCCTGCGTTTCACCCGCCTTCGCAACAACTTCGCACCAAAGCTGAAAAAGTTTCTTGCCTCGCGCCCGTAACGACAGCCCGGCGGCCGGCCACTTCTTTGGGACGCAGCGGGGGCCAAAAAAGCTAAAGAGGCTAAGAGGCTAGGGAGCGGCATGGATGATGACGAAGCTCGGCATCGATTCACCGCCATGTACGACGCGCACCGCAATCAAGTCTGGGCTTATACCGCCTGCCTGGCCGGCCATCAGCGGGCCGATGACCTGGTGAGCGAGACCTTCGTGGTGGCCTGGCGGAGGTTCGGAGACATCCCGGATCCGCCGCTGCCATGGCTGCTCGTCGTGGCGAGGAACATGGTCAGGCAGCATCTGCGGACGCAGGGACGGCAGGGTTCGCTGGAATCCGAACTGCGCAGCTGGGCCGAGATCGAAGCGCCGATCTTCCCCGATGAGACCGCCGCCGCTCGCGTGGACATCGTGCGGGCGCTGGCCCGCCTTCCCGAGAAGGACCGCGAGGTGCTGATCCTCACGGCCTGGCAGGACCTGAAGCCACACGAAACCGCGCTGGTCATCGGAGTCACTCCCACCGCGATCCGGGTCCGGCTGCATCGCGCCCGCCGACGACTCGCCGCCACGCTCGACACCCAGAGAGCGCCGTCCCCAGGGCACGGCCAGCCGCAGCCAGCAAGGAAGGACACCCGATGAGCGACGAGCTAATCGAGTCGCTGGCAGCGGCCCGGCCAGCGCAATTCCGCCCCGGCTCGGCCATCGATCCGGCCACAAGGCAACGCGAACTCACGGCCGCCTTCTCCGCTCCAGCCCGCTCTGGCCGAAGCCGCCGAAGCCGCCGAGGTCGCGGATATCGCCGACACCGCCGTGACCGCCCGGACCGCCTGCGGTTCAAGGTCTTCGCCGGCGCGCTCTCGGCCGCCCTCTCGATTGGCCTGATCGCGACGGGCGTCTGGCTGGCACGCCCGCCGTCGACTGGATCGAGACCGGACAAACCCCACGCCTCGAAATCTCCGACCAAGAAGCCAGTCCATCCAGCGACCAAAGACTTGCTCAGCGCACCCATTGCCAAGCCACCTCCGGTCGCCCGAGCCCAGGCCGGCATGCCGGCCTACTACGTCGTCGCTGACCACAACGGCCCCGCCATCGAGGTTCACAGCACGACTACCGGAAAGCTGCTCAGCGAGGTCGCCCTGCCAGCGGGCGTCGACCCGAAGCTATGCGAGATCGGCAAAGGCCCAGGCGGCCGCTTCGTGCTCGCGCTCTTCGCCCTCCCGCAGACCACGTTCTACCTGCTCAAAGTCTCCGACCAGGGTCACTCGGCCCAGCTGACCGCCCTGCCGGTACCGCCGATCAACGTAGGTAAGGCCGTGATGGCGCTCGCCCTGAGCCCAGATGGCGCCAAGCTGGCGGTCGGCCTCCAACTAAAAGGCGGCGTCGTGCACGGGGCGATCGAGGTGGTGACGCTGGCCACCGGCGCGACGCGAACCTGGATCAGCGCCCACCCCGGCATGCCAATCCAGCTGTCCTGGACCGATCATGGCCGCAGCCTGGGGTTCTACTGGTCCGACGACGACCACAACTCGCAGTCGGCCGCCGGCCTCTGGAAACTCGACCCCACGGCCCCAGGCAGCGATCTGTTCTCAGGCCGCCGCGTCCTGCGGCAGATATACAGCAACCGGCTCCGAGGCCTCCACGTCCTGCCGCAGATCGTCGGCTATGACGTGGTGCAGGCTGCCACCTTCAGCCCTGACGGAAAGACCATAGACGCGTCGGTGACCCGCCTCATCTTCCACAAGATACGGCGCGGCGCAATCATCGGCGGCATCGTGAAGCTCTCCGCCCAGACCGGCCGCCCGCTGAGCACTCTGCTGGTCCAGCGCGCGACCCACGCGTCCAATTACGGCATCCGGGGCTATTCCGAGGGCGATTGCCAGCTGATAGCCGCCGACGCGGCCGCCAACCATCTGCTGGTGAACTGCGTCAGCCAGTTCGGTCGGCTCGACCGCGGCCGGGTCACCCCGATGCCCAACCCGGACCCGGGGGTGTTCCTGACCGTCTCCTGGTAGCGAGAGCTAGCCGCCGTACTCCTCGTCGGTGACCTTCTCGCCCCAGTCCATCTCGGACCGCTCGTCCCCGGTCGCCTCGGTGATCGACAGATGCGTCATGTAGTGATCGGGCGCCGCGCCGTGCCAGTGCCACTCCCCGGCCGGCGCCCGCACCACATCACCCGCCCGGATCTGCGTCACCGAGCCGCCGCGCGCCTGCACCAGCCCGCGCCCCTCGGTGACGTAAAGCGTCTGCCCGACCGCATGGCAGTGCCACGCGGTCCGCGCCGACGGTGTGAACCGCACCGCATTCACCCGCACGCGCGAAGGCTCCTCGCCCCGCACGATGGGGTCCATAAAGACGTCCCCGCTGAACCACTCGGCCGGCCCCTTAGCGGTCGGCGGCTTAGCCTGAATCTCCATACAAACCCCAATATTTAGGCGGAAAAATTTGCGGTGGTCCGATTCACCAGCCAGCCCCAATCGTGCCCGGGCTGACTCCCAACCCGCATCAGGGGGGCACCCTGCTGTAGCTATCTCAGCAGCAACGTGCCCCTGGCGTTCAGAGGGCTGACCCCGGAGCCAAGATCAATTCGCCAACGGGCTCAGCGCCGCCGTACCCTCCCCGGCCCGCCGACCCCGCCAGCACCCCCCGAGGACAGGCTGACTTTGAGCCTCGGACCGGAAGCGACTTTCGCGCTTTGGTGAACGGCTGCTTCGGCGTGAACGCCAACTCCGGCGCCGGTGAACAAAAGCAAACTGATAACGAGGACCGGGACCTTCCTCTCCGCGCCTTATGTCGGCCCCGCTGTGCTAGCCGAGAGGACGACCCCCTTGAACCCCCGCCTGTGCCGGTCGACGCTACCGATTAGCCGACTGTGATCGTGACCTTATTAGGATAGAAAGCCACATGCCCGGCGATCTCCGCGACGGCCGGGTAAGGCGCCTGATAGGTCCAGATCGCGTCCACGATCTCGCCGTCGGCGGTGGCCAGCGTGTAGTACGAGGCGTCGCCCTTGTAGGGGCAGTAGGTGGCCGTCGCGGTCGAGCTCAGCCCGGCCGTCACGTCCGCGATCGGGAGGTACTGCACGGCCGGGTAGTTCGACTCCTGCAGCGTCAGGGCCCTGGTCGACTCGGCTACGACCTCGTCACCGACCCGGACCACGACCTTCGCCTCCGTCGGTGAGATGGTGATCGGGTGCTCCTTGCTCGGCTGGAGAACTGGCCGACTGTCACTCACGCTAAGTCTCCTTCAGCTTGGTTGTTGCTCAGCTTGGCCG
>DATNFM010000225.1:0-27126 GCA_035606435.1 Streptosporangiaceae bacterium
CGTGATCCGACAAGTCTTCGCCGAAAACCGGGCATTGGGGTCAACCGAGCATGATCACGAAGACCTTTCGGCCAAATGGCAGAACACCTCAGTCACACCGATCGCTTAGGTCACGGTCACGGCCGCCTACAGCTGGGACAAACGGCAACGGCGATGGCAGCCTGTGATCGCGAAGGGGCTTCCGCTCGGCGGTCCACGGTCCGGGTTTCGGGGGTCATACCCTCGGCGCAGCACAGGGCAGGTTAAGTTGGCGGCCGTGGAAGCGATTAACAGGCAGATCCTGTCGCTGCTTGCCAGTGACGGCAGGCTGAGCTTCACCGAATTGGCACGGCAGACCGGGTTGTCGGTCTCGGCCGTCCAGCAACGGGTGCGCAGACTGGAGGAGCGCGGTGTCATCCGCGGCTATTCGGCCAGCATCGACCCCGAGGCGGCGGGACTCCCGCTGACAGCGTTTATCTCGATCAAGCCGTTCGACCCGGCGGCACCCGATGACGCACCGGAACGGCTGGCCCATCTGAAGGCCATTGAGGCATGTCATAGCGTGGCCGGCGAAGAGAACTACATACTCAAGGTCCGGGTGGCCACTCCCGGGGCGCTCGAGGAACTGCTTCAGCAGATCCGGGCGGCGGCGAATGTGTCAACCAGGACGACGATCGTGCTCAGCACGCCATACGAAGGCCGGGCACCGGACGTGTTGCCGCAAGGCCCCTAGATGCCGCTGTCTGCCGGCCGTCGGCTGGACGGCCGGCAGATGCGACTCCCCTCCGGAGCAAACCTGATCCGCGGCGGCTGGCGCCCGGGAAGCTGGATGCGGTGCGCTGTCAGCCGGGCTAGCCGACTGGAAGCACCCGCACTTTCTCTGGGACGATGGCCACCGCGTCGCGCGGGACGATCGCGACGGTGCCCTGGTGGGCGACCGCGGCCATCGCGAGTTCTTGTCTGCGGACTGCCACGACCGTCGCCCCGCTGAGCAGCGCGCAGTCGAGCAGCGTGGTGTAGGTGAGGCCATCGCCAGCAGGCGGCATGACGAGCACCAGGTCGTGACCGGCGATCCTGGCCATCTGATCAGCCCGGTCAAGTGAGTCGATGTATTCGCGGTGTGTCACCGGTACCGGGCGGAGCCTTCCGTCCTGGCCTCGGGAGAAGGGCAGAAGCGCGACGTCCTCCGGCCGGCCCCTGGACGGCCGGATCATATCGAGCCCGAGCAGGTCGCTAAACCTGGTCGTTCCCGCGGCATCGGCGAACGAGAAGACTTGCCTGACCCAGGACCGATCGGCCGCCGCCAGCGCCACCTCGGCCAGCGGCGGCGAGGTGATCACCATCCTGGCGCCGCTCTCAGCGAGCTGGCCAGCCGTCTCTACCGCGCACAGTCCAGCGTCTACCGGCGACGGGACCCCCCCTGCCGCCCGGACAGCGTGCATTGCGATAGCGAAGCTGACCGCGTCAGGAACCATGACGCCGACGACATCCCGCGGCCGCAGGCCGCGCCAGGTCAGGCCCGCCGCAGCGGCTTGGACAGTGGACGCAAAGCTTGCATAGCTGTATGACTCGCCGCCAGGCCCACCATCGTGCCTCGCGCCGCCGACGAAGGCGATCAGGCTGGTCCGGTCCGCTGCAGCGCAGACCAGCCGCCTGGTCGCCGAAACCTCGGCGATGAGATCATCCAACTTCGCCATCCACTGTGCCCTCTCCGGCTCGCGCCTTCATAAGACACCGTACGAGAGTGACGACAGATCGGACATCGGCAGATGTATGCATCCAATATGTAGGTTCGCGATTTGTGATATGCACTTTGTGATCGCCAATATGTACGATCGAGGCCCGGTCTATGCGGGAACGTCCGATGATACGCACAGCTGCGGACCGGTCACTATGTACTTGGACAGTATGTAGACGAGACAGGTAAGTATGTAGACGGGGGTAGACGGGGTCAGATGTCCTCGGTGGGGTTGACCCGCAGAACCCAGGCGATCAACTGCGCGCGTGAGCTGAAGCCGAACTTCCCGAAGATGTTCGCGACATGACGGGCCGCCGTCGCCTGACTGATGTACAGCCGCTCGCCAATCGCCCGATTGGATAGGCCGCGAGCCACAAGAATGGCGACTTCACGCTCTCGCTCGGTGAGCGGGCCCGGCCACGCTAGCCCGGGCTCGGCCGGTACCGAAACGTCAGCGTCCGGCCCGGCCGACGCAGCGGGCTCGATGGGCTCGACGGGCTCGGCGGACTCGGCCGCAATGTCCGGGCTGCTGCCGATGAACAACAGGGCCGCGTCGTGCGGGCTCAGATCGCGGCCTTCGGCCAGCCACTCGGCGACGGCGGCCGATCCTTGCCCGGTCCGGGCCGCGTCGAGCAGCTTCCCCAGCCGGCGCTGCGCGGACTCAGGCTGCGCCAGCCCGATCGCCACGTACAGCGACTGAGCCGCACCGGCCATCTTGACCGCGGTCGCCACGTCGCCACTGGCGCAGGCGAGCGCGGCTAGCGCGGCCAGGCCGCGGGCGATCGCCAGGCGCTGGCCCGTCCCCAGGCTGAGCCGCACGCACTCGGTCAGGTACTCGCGAGCGACTGGCAGGTCGCCGTCGTCGAGCGCGATCTGGCCGATGCAAGCCAGGCACCGCGTCATCTGCGGGCGTGCGCCAATCTGCCGGTAGAGGGCCAGCGCGTCCTGGTAGTACCGGGCGGCCTCGGCCGTGTGGCCGCGGAAACTGGCCAGCCGGCCGAGGCCGTAGCGGACGTTGGCGACGCCCCAGCCCCTGCTTTCGCCCAGCGCCTCCAGCGCCTGCTTGTAGATGAGTTCCGCCTCGGCCATGTCACCCTGGAACAGGATCGTGGCGGCCCTGACCGCGAGGGAGACGCCCTCCTCCCACCCATCGGCCATCTTCTTGGCCTCGCTCACCGCCGTGGCGGTATAGGCCAGTGCCTCGTCCAGCTGGCCGTCGACCAGAGCGGTGAGGCCCAGGATGCGCAGCGCTCCGGCTGGATTGGTTCCCGGGCCAGTCAGCTCTGGTTCCAGGGCAGCCTGTGCGTGCAGGCGGGCGGCCTCGTAGTCCTGCTGCTCGAAGGCGATCTCGGATCGCACGACCAGCGCGCGCGAGCGGATGGCGGGCCGGACAGGCGCCGAGCTGACCAGGAACCGGTCCAGCCAGGCGGAGCCGCCCTGATCGCCTGCCACCAGCCAGGCGATGCGCATCGCGTTCGCCAGGCGCATGCCCTTTTCCGCGTCATCGTGGTCGGCGCAGTACTTCAGCGCAAGCTGGAAATTCCGCCAGTCGGCCATCGCCCGGTGGTAGATATCGACCCGCTCAAGCCAGGATGAGTCCTCTCGCAGGATGCCGCTGTTCACCACCCGCTCGGCCATCGCCACCATGCAGTCGCGGTGCGCCTGACGCATCCGGTCGAGTTCGCCGGCACCGACGGCCTGCTCGGTCGCGAACTGCCTGACGGTGTCCAGCAGCCGGTACCGCACTGCGCCTTCGAGTTCGTAGTCCACGCTCACCAGGGACTTGTCGATCAGCGCCGTCAGCAGGTCAAGCACTCGCGCCGAGCCAATCTGACTGTCGGCGCAGACCTGCTCGGCCATCTCCAGGCTCCACCCGTGGAACACCGACAGGCGGCTGAGCAGCAGCCGCTCGGGATCGGTCAGCAGCCCGTAGCTCCAGTCGACGGTCGCCCGCAGGGTCTGCTGCCTGGGCGGAGCCGTCCGGTCACCGATCGCCAGGAACTCGAGCCGGCCGGCCAGCCTGGCCCTGATTTGCTCAAGCGACAACGTGCGCACCCGGGCGGCGGCCAGTTCGATCGCCAGCGGCACACCATCCAGCTGACGGCAGATATCGACGACGGCGGTGAGATTGCCGGAGTTCAGCTCGAAGCCAGGCCGCGCGGCCATTGCCCGTTCCGCGAACAACTGGACCGCGTCGTAGTCCACGAACAGCCGGTCGCCCGGCTCGGCGGTGCCGTCGGCCGCCGGGACCGGCAGCCCGAGCGGCGGCACGCGCCAGAGCACCTCGCCGCGTACCCGCAGTGCCTCGCGGCTGGTAGCGACGACCCGCAAACCCGGACAGCAGCCGAGCAGCCACTGCACCAGTTCCGCTGACTCCTGGACGAGATGGTCGCAGGTATCGAGGATGAGCAGCATCTTGCGCGGGCGCAGCGCTTCGGCCAGGGTGTCGGCGAGCGGCCGGTCATGCTCGGCCCTGATCCCCAGGATGGTCGTGATCATCGGGAGGACCTGAGAAGGACGGTCGACCTCGGCCTGGTCGGCCAGCCAGACCCCGTCGGGGTAGCGGGCAGCAACCTCGTAGGCGAGCTTGAGCGCCAGCCTGGTCTTTCCGATACCGCCAGGCCCGCAGAGACTTATCGCCCTGACTCGGTCGAGAATGCCAGCAAGATCCGCAAGGTCACGCTCCCGGCCAATGAAAGCATTCGACTCAGCCGGAAGGTTGCCCGCTGCAAGATTCGGCGTCATTGGTCATCAGGATGTGGGATCAATTCAGTCTATTATTGCATCAAGTTCAGGCGCCTGGCCTGGGGTGAAGCTAAATCGGGTCCGCCGGCGCCGGACCTGATCACCCACGCGGTGACCTGCGCGCGGGTCTTGAAGCCGAGCTTGGCGAAGATATTGGCTACGTGCCTGGCGGCGGTGGCCTGGGTGATGAACAGCTGATGCCCGATCGCGCGATTGGACAGCCCCTGCGCGATGAGACTGGCGACTTCGCGTTCGCGATCGGTCAGGGGCCCTGGCCAGGCGGGCTCCTGCCCGTCGCCCGCCGCGACTGCGGGCTGGCCCTTGCCGTTCCCGGCCTCGACCAGCCGTGTCGGCCCGGCCGGGCCAACTTCGCTCGCGCTCGTGGCCCGGCTGGCGGGCGGAGGGTAAAGCGGGCGGGACCCCGCTCGAACTCCTGCGGACGGCTCGCTCACCGGGGAAGCGGGCCCGGCAGCGGGCCCAGGCGCCATAGCAAGCACGGCCGCCTGGCGCGGGCTCATCGCCCGCCCCCTCTCGGCGGCCCCGTCGACGGCCGCCTGGCCGAGGTGCTTGCGGCCCTGGTCGAGGACCGACCGGAGCCGGCTGACCGAGGACGGCTGGACTCCAATCGTCTCGAACAGCGCCTGCGCCGCCCCGGCGACCTGCACGCCGCGCTCGTGATCGCCGACGCCGATCGCGACCACAGCCAGGGCGACGAGCGCGCGAGCGATTCCCAGCCGCTGGCCGGTCGCCAGATTCAGCTGCAGGCTCTCGCTCAGGCTGATCCGAGCGGTGCCCAGGTCCGCCGCGGACAAGGCCACGAGCCCGATTCCGCCCAGGCACCTGGCCATCTCCGGCCTGGCGTCGATCTGCCGGTAGATGGCAAGCGCGTCGCTGAAGTACCTGACGGCACCGGCCGCGTCTCCGCGGGCCCGGGCCAGCTGCCCGAGCCCGGACAGCACGTTGGCTACGCCCCAGCGATTGTTGCCGCTAAGTACCTCCAGTGCCCGCTCATAGCTGGCCTGAGCGTCGTCGAGCCGGCCTTGTCCGGCCACCGCCGCGGCCTTGGCCGCGAGCGCGATGCCTTCCTCCCAGGGGTCGCGCATCTGCGCGGCTGCCGCCAGTGCCGCATCGGCATGCGCGACCGCCTCCGGCAACTGGCCCGCCATCAGCAAGGTAAGAGCCTGCATCCGCAGCGCGCTGGCTGGGTTCCCGTCCCCGCTGGCCCGGCTGAGCTCGAGGCCGGCGCCGGCGAAGCGGGCCGCGCCCGAGAAGTCCTGCTGTTCGAAGGCCAGCTCTGAGCGCACCGCGAGGGACTTGGCCCGCAGGCCGGCCGGCGCGGGCACCACCGGCGTCCCGGCCAGCAACTCGTCGATCCAGGCGGCGCCGTCGGCTACGTCGCCGTTCGCCAGCCAACTGGAGCTCAGCGCGTTGCACAGACGCAGCCCGGCATCGGCATCGCCGCGGGCGATGCAATACAGAATGGCGATCTCGTAGTTGGCCCGGTCGGCCAGCACCCGCAGGTACATCACGACCCGCTCGGTCCAGGATGGCTCGCCGCTCAGGAACGCCCGCCCGGCGATGTCGGTGGCCAGCGCGAGCATGCAGTCCCGGTGGGCCGCGCGCAGGGCCGGCAACTCGCCGTCAGCCTCCGCGCGTTCGGCGGACAGCTCCCTGACCGTGTCAAGCAGCCGGTACCGGCCATCGCCGCCGACCTCGGCGTCAACGATGACCAGGGACTTGTCGATCAGCGCCGACAGCAGGTCGAGCACCGCCGACGCCGGGATCTGGCCGTCGGCGCAGACCTGCTCGGCCATCTCCAGGCTCCACCCGTGGAACACCGACAGCCGGCTGAGCAGCTTGCGCTCGCCCTCGGTCAGCAGGTCAACGCTCCACTCGACGGTGGCCCGAAGCGTCTGCTGGCGCAGCGGGGCGGTGCGGTCACCGAAGGCGAGCAGTTCAAACCGGCTGGCCAGGCGGTCCCTGATCTGCTCGGCCGACAAGGTGCGCACCCGCGCGGCGGCCAGCTCGATGGCCAGCGGCACTCCGTCGAGGGTGCGGCAGATCTCGGCCACGGCGCTCGCGTTCGACGCATACAGGCTGAAACCCGGCCGGACCGCCGTTGCCCTGGTCACGAACAGCTTGACGGCTTCGTATTCGCCCATCGCCGCCGCCGACAGGCCCGTTCCGGCGTCGGCGGCCGGCAGGCCGAGCGGCGGGACGCGCCAGATGACCTCGCCGCGCACCCGGAGCGCTTCCCGGCTGGTGGCGATAATCCGCAGGCCGGGGCAGCTGCTGAGCAGGCGCTGCACCAGCTCGGCGGAAGCTTGCACGAGGTGCTCGCAGGTATCGAGGACCAGCAGCAGGCTCTGGCCGCGCAACGCTTCGGCGAGCGTGTGCCCGAGCGGGCGGTCTGGCTCGGGCCTGACGCCGAGCACGCCGGCGACCAGCGAGACGACGCGGTCGGGCCCGTCCGCATCGGCCAGGTCGACCATCCAGGCGCCACCGGGATAGTCAGGCGTCAGCTCGGCCGCCAGCTTGAGCGCGAGCCTGGTCTTGCCGATCCCGCCCGGGCCGAACAAGGTCAGCATGCGGACATGGGTAAGCATGGAGATCAGGTCAGCGAGGTCACGCTCCCGGCCGATAAAGGCATTCGGCTCGGCAGGGATGTTCCCTGCCTCGGGGTGCCCTCCGGCTGCGGGGTAGCTCAAAGTGATAGCCGTCGTGGTGCGGGGCGATACCGATTTAGAGCCATTATGCCATTATCTCACCTGGAAATCAGGAAACAACGCTGATCCAGACAGCTTCGCTGTACCGAAGCCGACCGAAATACATCACCTTCACCAGCGCCCACCAGCGCTGGCCAGGCCGTGCGTCACCCGGGATGTCGACCGAGAACGCCAGGTCGGCCGAATCGCCGGCCACCGCCGTGAAACCTGTCGTCCAGGGGCCGGTCGCCAGCCAGCTGCCGTGCGAGGAGATCAGCTGGGCCTCGCCGCGCAGCTCAGACGCGGTCTGATTGGTGAGCCTGACCGAGATCTCGCCGTGGCCGCCTGGCGGCAGCTCGAGATGGGAGGTCAGGTTGACCAGCTCGGCCTCGGCCGCCTCCGCTTCGCTGACCGCCTCGAGAAGAGGGGTCAGCTCGTCGAAGGTCAGGTCCTGGCTGGACTGCGGCTCGCCGACCGCCACCATGACCGCGTCCTCGAGCAACTGCCCCGCGTCATCGATGATCATGGCGGTGACGAAATGGCGCGCGGCCGGGGCGCCGGCCGGCACCTGGACGACGAGGTCCCAGGCGGCGAAGCCGTGGGCCGCCAGGTGGTAGTGCAGCGGCCCGGACAGCGCGGATCCGGCCGCGGTGACCAGCCCGCAGCTCTCTATGCCCGGCCCGCCCGCCCCCGGCCCGCCCGCCCCCGGGCCGACCGGCCGGACCGAGACCAGGCGGAGCCCGGCCGGGATTCCCAGGTTCACCGAGCCGGAAACTGGGGCGGGTCCGCAGGCCACCGTGAGCCTGATCGCCGTGCTCTCGCCCGGCTGCGGCGCGGACAGGCCAGGGGACAGGTGCACGGCGACCGGCAGATTGCCCGCCGGGGCCGGGCCCTTGCCGTGCAGCCAGTACCTGGTGAAGACCGGCTGGGCCGGCTCCGGCGCGGGCAGTGCCGCGTGCGCGTGCTGGGTGGCCGCTTGCTGCTGGGCCCGCCCCTGCTGCGCCTGCCCCTGCTGCGCCTGCCCCTGCTGGGCCGGTCCGGTGGGCCGGCCGGGTGCCCAGGCCGGGGTTGCCGCATCGACCGCGAGCGTCACCGTGCCCCTCGACGGAACGGCCACGCTGACCGTCCCGTCGCCGAGGTCGCCGGGCGCGCCATCGCCCTGCTCGAGAAGGCCGGTGACGCTGACGGCCTCAATGCCGGTGAACAGCCGCACGGTCGCGCTCTGGCCCGTCTCCACCAGACCGCGCAGCCGCATCGTGATCCCGTCGCCGCGGTCGGGCTGCCCGGCCGGCGCCAGCGGGTTGCCGCGCGGCTTCATGGTCATGAGGTCGGTGCCGGCCGGCGTCACGCTGGCCAGGCTGAGGCTGGCGGGCAGCGGCCCGCCGTGCACCCCGGCCTGGCCGGTCAGCAGTTCGTGGCAGTACTCCTGGCCGGTCACGGGGAACCGCGCCGCCCGCCAGTCGCCCTCGCCCGCCGCGAGCGCGTACTCGAAGGTGTGGCTCCAGTGCTGGAAGGCGAAGCTGCTGCCGTCGGGGACCGTGCGCTTGTCACCGTCCATCCACACGCCGGCGGGCCAGGCGCTGCACGCCCGCATCAACGAGATGCTGGCCTGGCCTTCTGGCGTCACGATGCTGCCCGGCAGTCCGCGGTTGAACAGCGCGACGCAATGCCCGGCCAGCGCCGGATCGTCTTCGGCGCCGAAGCTCGCGCTCGCCCAGGGCACCTCGATCTCGGCGTCCGACAGGTCCTCGATCACCGCCGAGATCACGGCGTCGAGGTCGTGGCCGGCCACGATCAGCACCGGCAGATCGGTCAGCCCCCGCACGTCGGCGCTCGCGCTGAACGCTTGCTCGGGCGTGCCGCGGCCGGGTATCCAAACGCGGGCCGAACCCGTGCTCGCCAGCTGGTTGTCGAACTCGGCGGCGATCGCCGGATCGGCCGCCGCGAGCACGTCGGCGGTGAAGGTGTTCTCGGCCCGGCCGCCGATCGCGATCCGCACGTCGGGCAGGTTGGAGTCCAGCTCCACCGAGCCGTACCTCGGGCCCTGCGGGGCCGAGCAGGTCGCGGTGACGCCCTGGCCGGCCAGCGCGATCAGCAGGTCCCGCACGGCCTTCCGCGCTCCGCGGCCAAGCAGGGCGTCCCTCGGGGCGAACGAGTCGCTGGCCGGCCCGGCCGGGGCGACTACCTCGGCCACCCCGATCGCGCGCTTCCTCCGTTCGCCGTCACCGGCGGTCAGCGCCACCCGGATCGCCGAGCCGATCCCGAACCACTCATGGGCCGGGTTGTCCATGGTGTAGGTGTGCTCGGCCACGTCGACATCGGTCTGGCCGAATGGGCGGCCGATGACGGACAGCCCGGTCTGGTACACCGGCAGGCCGCCGGGCACGCTCAGCGCGAACCTGGACCGCAGCAGCCGGTCCTGCCCGATCGAGCCGTCCACGTGGGTGCGGAACTCGATCAGCGCGGAACCGTCCCACAGCACGATCTCCTGGGTGATGGCCTGATCACCGAGGTCGTAGCGGACCACCAGGCGGCTGCCGACCGGGCACCTCTGGGCCTGGACCGAGGCGGCGAGGCTGGCCGAGCTGCGCCAGGGGCCGCTCTGGCACAGCATCCACGGGCCTTCGCCCCAGCGCGGATGCGAGGGGTATTCCTCCTGCAGCAGCAGCTCGTTGCCCGCCCCGGCGAGCAGTTCGGTACCCGAGCGCAGGTCCTTGATCGAGGTCAGCGTCCCGCCGTTTTCCGGGTCGGCGCGGACCGAGAACGTCTCGTTGGCGATCTGGATGCCCGCGGCCGGCTGCCAGCCAGACTGCGAGCCGGGGTCGGCTGAGCCCGCCGGCACCGCGAGGTAGGTGCGGTAGCCGACAGCCGGCACGTCGCTGGCCAGGAAGGTCAGCGTGACCTCACCGAGCGAGCCGTCGGCATGCCGGCGCACCCCCTCAGCCAGGCAGGAGACCGTCGAGCCGGCGTCGTCGCTCAGCCGCACATCGGCCACTGCGCCCTCAGGGTAGGTCAGCGTGATCTTGGCCCGCCCCGACCGCGGCCAGGCAAGGGTGTTGAACACGACCACCGCGCTGGCCGGCGGCCCAGGCGCGGCGCCATTATGGCCTGCCCCTGGGCTACGTGCGGCCGACGGCACGCTGGCCGACCCGCCGTTTGCCGATGCCTGCGAGGCGGAGACGTGCGCCAGCACCGGCTCGGCGACCTCTTCAGGCACCGGGGCCTGCGCCGGTCCCGATCCGGATCCAGATAGCCACGCGGCCGCGCTGGCCGTGTCCGCGAGCCCGGCGAGATGCTGGACCGCCTGCCGCCGCGCCTGATCGCCGCGCTCGAATGCCTCGCGCCAGCCGGCCAGCAGGTCCAGGTAAACCTGGTCGCCCTCGGTCCCGGTAATCGCGTCGTGGTGAGCGCCGAACACAAGCTGCCGCCAGGCCTTGTCCAGGCTCGCCGCCGGGTACTCCGCCCCGGCCAGCCAGGCGGCGGTGGCCAGACGCTCAGCGTCGAGCAGCGCGATCTCGGCGTCCCGCTGCGCCTGCTTGGTGTCGATGTAGGTGACGTCCTTGCCGGGATAGACCGGGTTCATGTCCCTGGTCTGCGGCATGATCCAGGCACCGGAGGCGGAGGCCTGCTCGCGCACGGCGGCGAAGTACTCGCTCGGCACCGCGATGACGAATCTGGGCCAGACGTAGCGCGAGTTCCAGTCCCGGTGGATCGCCGTCGCCCACCGGGGCGGGACGACGTGATCGCCGCCGACCGGCAGCATCACGTTCTTCGTCGCCGCGACCGGGGCAAGCTGGCGGAACTGGGTATAGGCGTCTTCCTCGGCGGTGGCGAGGTCGGCGGCGTGCTGAGTGATCCAGCCGGCCGAGTAGTGGTTCGGCATGTAGCTGGTGAGCAGGCCGGTCCCGTCGGGCGACAGCCATTCGAACTCCGACGGGAACTGCATCTGGGTGTTGCCGCCCGCGGCCCGGCTCGGGCCCCACTGATGGAACGGGCCGCGCGCCCACGAGGACTCGCTCATTCCGGCCTCGGCCATCAGGCCTGGATAGGACGGGTCGAAGCCGAACGCGTCGAGCATCCAGGCGGCCGACGGGTCAGCGCCGAGCACGTCCCGCTGGTAGTTCAGGCCGTAGACAGCGTTCCTGATCGTCGATTCCGCGCAGGTCAGGTTGGTGTTCGGCTCGTTGTAGCTGCCGCCCACGATCTCGACCCGGCCGGCGGCGATCAGCGCCCGAAGCTCGGCCCGGTCCTGCGGATACACGTCGAAGTAGGGCTTGAGGTAGTCGATCTCGGCGAGCACGAACTTGTAGTCAGGGTCGGACCTGGCCTCGGCCAGGTGCAGCCTGACCAGCTCGAACACGCTCCGCACCTCGGGCATCGAGCCGTCGTCGGCCAGGATCAGCGGCCAGGTCTGGGTAAACCGGCCCTGGGTGTTCCACCACACCGGGTCGTAATGAAAGTGGCTGACCATCCACATGGTCCAGCCGGGCTCCGCGACTGTGATCTGCCCGGGCGCTTCCCAGTGCCCCGATGCGCTCTGCGCGACCACGTTCACGTGCCGGGTGCCGCCCGGCGCGGCGGACGCCGTCACGTCGACGGCGACTTCGGCGATCCGCTGCTCGCCGTGCACCAGGCCGCCGACCTCGGCTGGCACCGGGGTCATCACGCCGCTGCCGTGCACCGTCACCGCGACGATCGCAGCCGGATCGCGGATCATGCCAGGACCGTCGTTGACGAGGGTGACCCGGATGATCTGCAATGGCCGATCTCGGGTCCCGCAGAACAATTCGGTCGAAGCTACCTCGGTGATCCGCATGCCTCATCGTGGCACGTTGCGGCGGCGACGATCTACCTTGCTAGTTTGGCCAGGTCAGCGAGCGGGCCACCGGTCAGCCGGTTTACGGTCCAATCCGACATCGCCATGGCGCCGAGCGACTCATAGAACCCGATCGCCGGGGTGTTCCAGTCGAGCACCCACCATTCCAGCCGCTTGTATCCCCGCTGGACGCAGATCGAAGCCAGAGTGGCGAGCAGCGCCTTGCCGGTGCCCGCGCCGCGCATTTCGGGCCTGACGTACAGGTCCTCGAGATAAATGCCGTGCTTGCCGGACCAGGTGGAGTAGTTGACGAACCAGAGGGCGAAGCCGACGATCTGCCCGCCGGCTTCGGCCACGTGACCGAACAGGGCGGGCTCGGGAGCGCACAGGGCAGCCCTCAGATCCTCGACGGTCGACTCGACCTTGTCGGCCGAGCGCTCATAAGTGGCCAGCTCGATGATCAGCTCATAGATCCGGTCGACATCGCCAGGCCCGGCCGGCCTGATCCGCACCGCACCCGGCGCTTCGCTCACTGACCCTCCTTGCATCCGCCCGGCCCGTCGAAACGATATCTGAGCCGAAACCGGTCGGCCGGCACCACTATCTCGGTGCACTCCACCGCCTGGCCGCACTGCTGGTGCGTCCGGTCGATCGCCAGGACGCTGCCGCCCGGCGGCATGGCCAGCGTGGTCGCCTCGGCTCTGGACGACGGCCGGACCGAGATCTCCTCGGTGACCTCGTCGATGACCACCCCGATGAACCGCATCCGCTCGATCACGCCCCGGCCGGCGAGCGGACCTTGCTCGGGCAGCGCCACCGCCGTCCCGGCGGCGAGCTGGGCCGGCTCGTAGCTGACCGCGAGCTGCACCGGCTCGCCGTCCGAGCGCAGCAGGTATCTCGTCATCGTCGCCAGCTCGCCGGCGGATAGCTGCAGCTTCCTGGCGACCTGCGGCGGTGCCATGACCTGCTCGGTCTGGTGCTCCCAGGCCAGCCGCCGGGCAACCGGCGGAGCCACGGCCGCCACGCCGAACGGCGATCCGGGAAACTGAGGCCGGTCATGTTCGAGGAAGCCGACCGCCGGTGCCTTGCGGACGTAGCAGCCAGAACCTGGCTTGGCCTCGATCAGGCCCTCGGCGAGCAGGACGGCCAGCGCGTGCTTAGCGGCGGTCTCGCCGACCCCGTAATTCGTGATGATCGCATTGCGTGAGGGCACCCGTGCGCCGGGTTCGAGCGAACCGGAGGTGATCTTCGAGCGCAGGTCGTCAAGTACCCGCAGATAGACAGGCTCGGTCGGACTGCCCATGACCCCGGCTCCCTGGTGAGTGGATTGCTGCTGTCAGTCCCCGCCGCCGCCATCGGCGAAGCCGCCGCCCAGGAAGCCGCGCGTCAGGCGCTGCCCTCTTCGAGTAGCAGGTGATATCCGTTCGGAGTCCTGGCGTGCAGCACGCGGTACTGCCAGTCCCGGCTCGGGGTCATCAGCTCCTCACGGTAGGGCACCCCGCCCGCTTCAAACAGCTTCTTCGCCTCATCGAGGTCGCTCACCCCGAACTGCCAGGTCAGCACGCGGTCGGGTCCGGCCGGCGAAAAACCCTCATGCCACTCAATACCGAATTCCACCGGCCCGTGACCCAGGGCCAGGAAATACGGGTACTCAGGGCCTTCGTAAGTGACCCTGAACCCGAGTTGGAGGTAGAAATCCCGCTCCGCTCGCAGATCGCTGACGAAAAGAATCGGGATGATCCGCCTGAACAACACTGCCATAGCGCGACATAGTATCGAGCCGCAGTCACCGGGGCACCATAGTGCTGGTTCGACACGGGCAGGTGATCTCACCAGGGCCCTCTGGCCCCCCTCGGGTTAAGGTGACACAGTGCCTGATGTGACAAATGCCCCGGTTAGAGTTGCCGCCTGCCAGCTAACCATTCAGATCGCCGAGCCTGAAGCGAACCGGGCGGCCGCCGCGGCCGCGATCGCCGCAGCCGTCGGCCGCGGGGCCCAGATAGTCGTGCTGCCCGAGCTGACGCCGTCCGGTTACGTGTTCAGCGGCGCGCAGGAAGCTCGCTCGCTCAGCGAGCCGGCCTGTGGGCCGACCGCCAGGCAATGGGCCGATCTGGCCCGCGTCCACGGCATCGTGGTCATCGGCGGCTTCGCCGAACTGGGCGACGACGGCAAGGTCTACAACAGCGCGCTGCTGGCCGACCGCTCCGGCGTGCGCGCGGTCTACCGCAAGGCGCATCTGTGGGACGCCGAGGCGGACTGCTTCATTCCGGGCGACCGGCCTCCGCCGGTAGTGGAGACCGAGTTCGGCCGGATCTCGATGATGATCTGCTACGACGTGGAGTTCCCCGAGTGGGTCAGGCTGCCGGCGCTGGCCGGCGCCGACCTGCTCGCGGTGCCGACCAACTGGCCGTCCGAGCCGTCGCCGGCGGGGGAGCGGTCCATCCTGACGGTCAATGTCCAGGCCGCCGCGTTCGCCAACCGGATGTTCATCGCCGCCGCCTGCCGCTGCGGCACCGAACGCGGCGTGCGGTGGGTCGGCGGCAGCATCATCACCGGGCACGACGGCTACCCGCTAGCCGGCCCGGCCAGCATGACCGGCGAGGCCGGCGAGGCCGCCAGCGAGATCCTCATCGCCGACTGCGACCTGTCCCTGGCCAGAAACAAGGCCACCGGCCCGCGCAACGACTCTCACGCGGACCGGCGGCCCGAGCTGTACTAAGGCCGGGCAGCCGACCTTAAGGCGTTGGCAGCCGAGTCGGGATGCCGCTGCTCGTGACCGCTGGCGCGGCAAAGGAAATTTTTCCGGAGAAAGCATGGCTCAGGTTTGCTCCGTCGTTCTGGCCGAACGTGAGCAGCGTGACGGTCCACAGTCCCGGTGCGGGCGAGCCTTCCTGCGGCGAGTGAATGGGTTTTGAACGACTATTAGGAAAGGTCAGGATTAGAGTTTGCGAGCGAGGGTCAGGCCATCCCCGATGGGAAGGAGAACCAGCTCGACGCGCTCGTCGGCCCGCGCGTGGCCGTTGAACTGCCTGATGCCCTGGACGGACTCACCCTGTTCGGTCAGGTCAACGACCCGGCCGTGGGACAGGGTGTTGTCGACCAGGACCACGCCGCCCGGCCTGATCATCGGCACGATCAGGTCCCAGTACTCGACGTAGCCCGTCTTATCGGCGTCGATGAACGCCAGGTCGAAGCTCGTCCCGTCCGGCAGGGCGGCCAGCGTCTGCGCGGCCGGGCCCAGCCGCAACTCGATCCGGTCCGTCAGCCCGGCTCGCTCCCAGTAGCGCCGGGCGACCGAGGTCCACTCCTCGCTCACGTCGCAGCACAGCAGGCGGCCGCCTTCGCCGAGTCCCCTGGCCAGGCAGATCGCCGAGTAGCCGGTGAACGTGCCGACCTCGACCGCCGTGCGCGCGCCGGTGAGCTGGGCCAGCAGGGTCATGAACGTGCCCTGCTCGGGGCCGATCTGCATGCCGGCCGTGCCGCCGTACCGCTGCACGGTCTCGGCCGCGAGGTCGCGCAGGACCTCATCGGGCTGGCTGCTGTGCGCCACGACGTACTCGTGCAGCGCTTCGGTGAGCTGCTCGCTTCTCCTGGTCACGCCCCGATAGTAGTCAGACCGGAATCAATCCGAGCGTCGAGCATCCGGCTCGCGGGTCTAGTCTTCGTTTCATGGTCCCGCACCCGCTGAGCTTCATACCGAGCCCGTCGACCAACGGGTTCCACCTCGGCCCGCTGTTCATCCACATCTACGGGCTGATGTATGTCATCGGCATCACGCTCGCCGTGCTGATCACCCAGCGGCGGGTGCGCAATGCCGGCGGCAACTCCGCCCTCGTCGGCGACGTCGCCCTGTGGGCGGTCCCGGCCGGCATCATCGGCGGCCGGATCTACTTCGACATCACCACGCCGAGCCAGATCCCGCACGTCTGGTACGGCGTGTTCGCCGTCTGGTCGGGAGGCCTGGGCATCTGGGGCGGCGTCGCCGCCGGAGTCCTGGTCGGCGGCTGGCGAGTGCGCCGCGCGGGCCAGAGCGTCGCGCTGTTCGCCGACGCCGTGGCTCCAGCGCTGCTGGTCGCCCAGGCCATCGGCCGGATCGGGAACTACTTCAACAAGGAACTGTTCGGCGGCCCGACCACGCTGCCGTGGGGCCTGGAAGTCCCCAGCCAGTACCGTCCGCCGGGCTACCAGCACTTCCATACGTTCCATCCCACGTTCCTGTACGAGCTGATCTGGGATCTGCTGCTGGCCGCCGTCCTGATCTGGCTCGGCAACCGCCGGTCGATCAGGCCGCCGGGCCTGTTCGCGCTCTACGTGGCCGGGTACTCGGCGTTCCGCATCGTCGAGGAGTCACTGCGGATCGACAATTCCGAGCATTTCCTCGGCCTCCGCCTGAACTTCTACGTCGCCGGCGTGCTGACGATCGCGGGCCTGGCCTGGTTCGTGATCTCCCAGCGGCGGGCTCCGGCTCCGGTCACCGCCGATGAACCCACCGGCGACAAGGACGACGCGCAGGACTCGGAAGCCGAATCCGAGCCGGCCGACTCCCAACCCAGCCCGCCGGAAGCCGGGGCAGCTGAGTCCGAGGCGGACGAAACCGCCAAGGCCGACGATGCGGTCGCAGGCGACAGAAAATAGGATCGACACCCCGGCTAGCCTGGGGCAGCATGGTTGCTCGTGGACGACGACGGGGGCAATAGCACCGCAGGTCAGCGCTCCCGCATCCGGCAGCTAGCGCGCAAGCTTTCGCCGGATCTGGCGCCCATCCGGCACTCGCGGGACTTCCGGCTGCTCTTCATCGGACAGGCCGCGAACACCACCGGATCGATGATCTGCTTCGTCGCGCTGCCGTATCAGGCCTACTCGATCAGTCATTCGTCCCTGGTCGTCGGGCTGCTGAGCTGCGCCGAGCTGATACCGGTCCTGCTGGCCGGCATGATTGGCGGCGCGCTGGCCGACACCCTTGAGCGCCGCAAGCTGATCTTGATCACGCAGACCTGCTCAGCGATCTGCACTGTCGGGTTGGCCGTCAACGCGCTGGTCGGCCGCCAACTCTGGCTTCTGTTCGTGCTCGCCGCCTTGCTGACCTTGTCGTTCGGCCTGCAGCGGCCCTCCGTCGAGGTGATCGTGCCCCGGCTGGTGGCCCATGAGGACCTGCACGCCGCCTCTGCCCTGTCATTGCTCCTTGGCACGTTCTCGACCACGCTCGGTCCGCTGATCGGCGGAGCTCTGCTGGTCGGCGGCGTGCCGCTGGCCTACTTCGTCGCGGCCGGAACCGCGGCCGCCGCGCTGGTCCCGTTCGCGCTGATGGCGCCCAGTTCACCAGGCCCGGACGCTGACCGGCCTAGCGTGTCCGGATTGCTTGAAGGGTTGCGTTATGCCAAAAGCAGGAAAGATCTTCTCGGGACCTACCTGATCGACATTGGCGCCATGCTGTTCGGCGCACCGTACGCGGTGTTCCCGCAGATCGCGCACGGGCTTGGCGGGCCTGCGGTGCTCGGCCTGCTGTACGCGGCGCCCGGGTTCGGGGCGCTGGCGGTGAGCCTGACCAGCAGCTGGACCAGGCACGTCCACCATCACGGCCGGGCGATCGCGCTCTCGGTCTGCGGCTGGGGGATCGCGATCACCGCATTCGGGTTCGCACCCAACCTGCCGCTCGCGGTGCTCGCACTGGCCGCGGCGGGCGGGGCCGACTCCGTCAGCGGGCTGTTCCGGATGACGATGTGGAACCAGTCAATCCCGGCCCGGGTACGGGGCCGGATGGCGGGCCTGGAAATGATCAGCTACTCGACCGGGGAGCCGGTCGGCAACCTGGAGGCGGGCGCGGTCGCCCAGCTGACCGGATCGGTGCGGATCGCCGTGGTCTCCGGCGGCCTGCTGAGCCTGCTGGGCGCGGCGATCGTGTCGCTGGCGCTGCCGGCCCTGTGGCGCTATGACGCCCGTGACCTGAAGGTGACCGCCGACGACGATGAGGCGGAGGATGCGGAGGAGGCGGAGGAGGCGGAGGCGGCGACCGAGCCGCTAGCGCACTCTGCCGTCGGTCCGGATCTCGTCAGCGCACCTGCTGTCGAGCCACAATACGAGCATGCGCCACTGTTGGAGGACAGCTAGGCTCCTAACCGGCCTTTTCGCCCTGACCGTGGGCCTTGGCGCGGGCGGGGTCGCTTGCGCCGCGGCTCCCCGGCCAGCAGCCAGAACTCCGGTGGTCTACCAGCGGGCTTTCGGTGGCAGCGGCCAGGACGCGCTGGTCCAGCCGTTCGCGGTCGCGCTGGACGGACATGGCCGGGTGTGGGTGGCCGACCGGGGGAGCGGCGCGGTCGAAGAGTTCTCTGCCGCCGGTCAGGTGCTGGCCCGGTTCGGTCAGCACGGGCCGGGCACGCTGTCGAGGCCAGACGGGATCGCGGTCGGTCCCGGCGGCGACCTCTGGGTCAGCGATGCTGGTCATGACCGGATCGTGGAGTTCTCGCCGCGCGGCGCGAAGCTGCGCGCCTTCGGAACGGCTGGACGGCGGCCTGGACGACTGGCCGGGCCGACCGGTCTTGCGATCGGGCCCGACGGCACCGTCTACGTCGCCGACAGCGGCAACAACCGGGTGGACCGCTTCGGCCGTTCCGGCCGGTACCTGTCCTCGATCAAGGTGGCGTCCCCGTTCGGGGTCGCGGTCAGCCGGGCCGGCCGGATCTGGGTGTCCAGCCCGAGCTACGCCTCCGGCAACCTGCTCTACGAGTTCACCGCCAATGGCTCGGCGCTGGGCACGATCGGCTCGACCCAGGCCAGCTACGGCGCGCTATCGAATCCGGCCGGGATCGCGCTCGGGCCGGGCGGGCGGATCTACGTCGCGCAGCCGGACTACGGCTTGGTGACCGTGCTCGGGCCGGGCGGCGGATTCGGCGGCCAGTTCGGGATCCAGGCCAGGACGAAGCTGGCCAGGCGGAACCTGGCGTTCCCGCAGGGGCTGACGATCACCAAGGGCGGCACGGTCTTCGTCGCCGACAGCGGCAACGGGCGGATCGTCGTGTTCGCGCCGGTTGACCGAGCCGCCGGAGCGGCCAGCGGACTGTCGAGTGCCGGCTGGCTGGCCGGGATCGGGGCGTTGTGCGTCTTGACCGGCGCGCTCATGCTGGAGAGCATGCGTCGACGCCGCCCGTCGCGGACCCTGGTCGCGCCCGTACCTGCCGCACCAGTCGCCGTTCCAGTTGTCTCGACTCCGGTCGTCAGCCGCCGAACGCTGATCGCCGGGGCAACGGCCCTTACCGGCGCGACCGCCGCCAGCGCACTGCCGCTGAGCCTGCGGCGCGCGCTGGCCGCCACGGCCAGACAGCAATCGGGCGGCAAGCTGACCGACATCAGGCACATCGTGATCTTGATGCAGGAGAACCGAAGCTTCGACCACTACTACGGGGCCATGCCGGGCGTGCGCGGCTTCGCCGACCCGACCGCGATCAAGCTGGGCAACGGCCGGTCGGTGTTCCACCAGCCGGACCCGGCGCACGCGCAGGGCTACCTGCTGCCGTTCCACTACGACACGAAGAAGACCAGCGCCCAGGCCACGCCCGGCACCGACCACTCCTGGCCGACTCAGCACCAGGCGTGGAACCACGGGAAGATGGACTCCTGGATCGCCGCCAAGGGCGAGTTCACGATGGGATACTTCACCCGCGACGACATCGGTTTCCACTGGGCGCTCGCCGACGCGTTCACGATCTGCGACAACTACCACTGCTCGGTGTTCGGCCCTACCAACCCGAACCGCCTGTACCTGTGGACGGGAATGATCGATCCGCGCGGCCAGCACGGCGGCCCGATAATCGACAACACGCCCGGGCGCAGCAATCCGTTCCTGACTTGGACGACCTATCCGGAGCGGCTGCAGGCCGCCGGCGTCAGCTGGCAGGTCTACCAGGAAGAAGACAACTTCGACGACAACGCCCTGGCCTGGTTCACCCAGTTCAGCGGCGCGAGCACCAGGTCGCCGCTGCACCAGCGCGGGATGCGCACCATGCTGGCCGGCTCGTTCGAGGACGACGCCCGGCGCGACCGGCTGCCGCAGGTGTCGTGGCTGGTCGCGCCGACCGCGCAGTCCGAGCACCCCGATTTCTTCCCGGCCGCCGGGGCCGAGTACATCGCCCAGAAGCTGGACGCGATCGCGTCGAACCCGGACGTGTGGGCCAAGACCGCGTTCATCTTGTGTTACGACGAGAACGACGGCCTGTTCGACCACGTCGTCCCGCCCACGCCCGAGCACGGGACGCCGGACGAGTTCGTCGCCGGCGAGCCGATCGGGCTCGGGTTCCGGACGCCGACCACGATCATCTCGCCCTGGACCGCGGGCGGGTTCGTCTGCTCCGACGTGTTCGACCACACGTCGCTGATCCGCTTCATCGAGGCCAGGTTCGGGGTGCACGAGCCGAACATCAGCCCCTGGCGCCGCCGCACCTGCGGCGACCTGACCACCGCGTTCCGATTCGCCAGCGGCCCGTCGAGCTACCCGGCCGGCAACACCAGGCTCCGCCTGGCCACCACCGAGGCTGGCCTCCTGACCGCCCAGCGCGAGGTCAGCAAGAACCCCGCCCCCTCGATCCCCAAGATCAACAAGCCTCTGCCAGCGACCCCGCACTAGAAGAAGGTCGGCCGGCTGGCCGGGTGATCCAGGCGCCAAATATGCGGGGCTGGCGAATTGAAATCGCGCCAGCGGAGTGAGCGGCTGGCGTCCAGGCAGGTCAACGGCCGCAGCGGCCACCTACCACCCGCCAGGGCGCCGACTTACCATCCGTTGCGCCGACTTACCATTCATTGGATCGGAATTATGCCTGGTTTAGACGGTTATGTGACAGCGCAATCAAGGGCAAGTCGTCGTAACGGATGGTAAGTGCGGGTTAGCGGGAGAGGAGCGCTGCCTCTGGGGCCGGAACACCCGCATCAGTGGCTCCGGCAACCCCATTCGCACCACCGGCCCCAACCCCATTCGCACCACCGGCCCCAACCCCGGAACCGGCGCCGACCCCAGAACCGGCCCCGGAAGCAGCAGCCACAGTCTGGTCGCGCCACCATTGCTGGCCTGACTCGGGGAGGGTGTAGATCGGGTCGTAGTACTCGAACTCTCGGTCCAGGGCCAGCGCGTCCTGGGCATCGACCGCCGTCCGGTAGTTCTTCGTCCAGTACGAGATGCCGCGCTCGGTGTCGTACCGCGAGACCTGGTGCACCCAGCGCTTGCCGACGTACGGCACGTCGCAGATCATCCTCGGCGTGGCGAAGCCGGGCAGGTAGCCCATGATCTGGAGCTGCAGTTGCTGGGCCTCGGCCAGGCTGAGCCGCCAGTGCTCGGCGCTCGGGATCATGTCGCACAGGTAGAAGTAGTACGGCATGATCTTCGCGTCATCGAGCAACGCGAAGCACAGGTCGAGCAGGGCGTCCGAGGTGCTGTTCACCCCGCGCATCAGCACGCCCTGGTTGCGCACGTCGCGGATGCCGGTGGCGAGCATCGCCTTGGCCGCCTTCGCGACCAGCGGGGTCACCGACTGAGCGGCGTTCACGTGGGTGTGGATCGCGATCGACACGTCCCGTTCCCGAGCGACGCCGGCCAGCCGCTCCATCCCGGCCCGGACCTCGTCGGTCAGCCAGTACTGCGGCAGGCCCATCAGCGCCTTGGTGGCCAGCCGGATGTCCCTGATCGACTCGATCGCCAGCAGATCAGACACGAAGGCCTCAAGCCGAGGCCACGGCAAGTTGGCCACGTCCCCGCCGGAGACGACGACGTCGCGCACCTCAGGCGTCGAGCGCAGGTAGGTGATCATCGCCCCGAGCCGGTCCTCGCGGGCCATCCCGAACTTGTGCTTGGCCACCACCGGGGTCGGGTTCCCGACCAGGTCCATCCGCGTGCAGTGGCCGCAGTACTGCGGGCAGGTCGGCAGTACCTCGGCCAGTACCTTGGTCGGGTAACGGTGAGTCAGTCCTTCGACCGCCCACATCTCGGCCTCGTGCAGCGAGTCCCGCGATGCGTGCGGATGCGACGGCCAGTCGGACCGGCGGTCGCTGAACACCGGGATCATGTACCGGCGCACCGGGTCGGCGTAGAGCGCCGCCGTGAAGCCAGGCGAGGCCGGCGCCAGCGACGGAACCATCGTGTTCAGCATCTGCGGCGTCACCAGCATCGACATGGTGGCTCGCTCGGCCTGATCGCGCTCGAGATCGGCGTAGAACGCCTCGTCCACGCCGTCGCCCAGGACAGCCGCGAGCTGGCGGATGTTCTTCACGCAGTGCGAGCGCTGCCACTGCGCCGACTCCCAGTCCTGAGTGCTGACGTCGGCCCAGCCAGGGAATCTGCGCCAGTCAGGCTCGACCAGCTCGGCCCGCTTGTACACGTACGGCTGCTCGATCATCAACGTCACCCGCCCCATACTCGGCTCACCAGTTGCGATGCTCCGGTTCACGCGCTCTAAACCGAACGATAGCCTGTCAGACAGGCTAACTACGAAAGAAGCTACTGTCCGTAGTCCCCGGCACAGGAAATTCTACGTAATAGCCGTCAATGCCTTAGATCATCAGGAAGGATCACCGGACGTGCGCGAATCGGGTCGGCCGCCAGGTTCTCCGCTCGGGTTGCACCGGGTCATCGACCCGCCAGGCGTGCTGCCGCAGGCGGCCGCCAAACTCGATCCCAGCCCGGAGATCTGGCCGGACGAGGTGCTCATCGACGTCGAGCGGCTCAACCTCGACGCGGCATCGTTCCGGCAACTGACCCAGGCGCACGGTGATCCGCAGGCCGTCCGCCAGGCAGTGCTCGGCATCATCGCCGATCGCGGCAAGATGCAGAACCCGGTGACCGGCTCAGGCGGCATGCTCACCGGCGTCGTCGAAGAGGTCGGCCCGGACTCGCCGCTCGGCCTGAAGCCCGGCGACCGTATCGCGACGCTGGTCTCGCTCAGCCTGACCCCGCTGGTGATCACCGACGGCCTGGCGAGCTGGGACGGCGCGTCCGAGCAGGTGCCCTGCCAGGGCCACGCGATCTTGTTCGGCCGGTCGATCGCCGCGGTGCTCCCCGATGACCTGCCCGTGCCGCTCTCGCTCGCGATCATGGACGTCTGCGGCGCCCCGGCTCTGACATTCCGCATAGTGAACGCATGGCGCGGGTTCTCTTCCGCTCAGCCAGAGGCCGGTCCAGCCCCCGGGCCAGTCGTCGCCATCCTCGGCGCGGCCGGAAAGAGCGGCTCGCTGTCGGCGGCGGCCGCACGACGGGCCGGGGCGAGCCTGGTGATCGGAGTCGTGCCGCACGAGCGGGAGGCGGCGGCGCTGCGCGCCGCCGACCTGGTCGACGAGGTGGTTATCGCCGACGCGACCGACCCGATCGGGGTATCGGAGGCCGTTCACCAAGCCGGCGGGCCCGCCGACGTGACGGTCGTGTGCGTGGACGTTCCCGGTTGCGAGGGCGGAGCGATCTTGTCGACCGCGCAGCGCGGCACCGTGATCTTCTTCTCGATGGCGACCTCCTTCACCGCCGCGGCTCTCGGCGCCGAAGGGGTAGCGGCGGACATCACCATGCTGGTAGGCAACGGCTACTCGGCCGGGCACGCCGAGCTGGCCATCGACCTGGTCCGGTCGGTGCCGGGAGTGCGCCGAATATTCGAGCAGCGAACTTCGGGAGAATGACAATGTCGTCACCGGGACCCAAGCTCACTATTGACCCGCAGACCGTTGCCGAGGCCAGGCGGCTGGCCGCGCAGGCCGGCCAGCCGATCGTCGAGATGGCCAGGACCCATACGACGGTCTCGGTCGAGCGCGCGGTCTTGCGGCTGGCCGGGCTGGCAGGCGCAGACGCCGAGAACATGCCCCTGGTCAACCGCGTCGCCGACACGGTCCGTCAGCAGACCGGACTCGAGCAAGGCGTCGCGCTGCCGGTCTGGGACGCACTGGCGACTGGCGGTTACCCCAATCTGGCTGCGCTCGCCCACGACGCGACAGCCGGCAAGGTAGCTTTCCGAATCCCAGAAGGCGAGAACGCGAAGCAGGCTCGCAATCTGGCGCGGCAGGCGCTGGCGCGTGGGTTCGCGAAGATCGCCGCCAACCGGGCCGCCCGTGAGCGCATGATCGCCGAGACGGCCGAACCGCGGAAGCCGTGGATGTACCTGATCGTGGCGACCGGCGACATCTACGAGGACATCCCGCAGGCGCAGGCGGCGGCCCGCGAAGGTGCCGACGTGGTCGCGGTGATCAGGTCGACCGGCCAGTCGCTGCTGGACTACGTGCCCGAGGGCGCGACCAGGGAAGGCTTCGCCGGGACCTACGCGACCCAGGAAAACTTCCGGCTGATGCGGGCCGCGCTGGACGACGTGTCGCGCGAGCTGGGCCGGTATGTCCGGCTGACCAACTACGCCTCGGGCCTGTGCATGCCGGAGATCGCGTCGCTGGCCGGGCTCGAACGGCTCGACATGATGCTGAACGACTCGATGTACGGGATCATCTTCCGCGACATCAACCCCCGGCGGACGCTGATCGACCAGCGGTTCTCGCGGCAGGTCCACGCCCGGGCCGGGATCATCATCAACACCGGCGAGGACAACTACCTGACCACGGCCGACCCCGTCGACGGCGCGCACACGGTGATCGTGTCGCAACTGCTGAACGAGTTCTTCGGCAAGGAGGCAGGCCTGGCCGACGGGCAGCTCGGGCTCGGGCACGCGTTCGAGATCGGGCCTGACGTGCCGGACTCGTTCCTGCTGGAGCTCGCGCACGCCCAGCTGGTCAGGGAGCTGTTCCCGGACGCGCCGCTGAAGTACATGCCGCCGACCAAGCACATGACCGGCAATATCTTCGCTGGGTACCTGCTCGACGCGTTCTTCAACCTGGCGGCGATGATGACCAAGCAGGAGATCCTGCTGATCGGCATGATGACCGAGGGCATCCACACCCCGTTCCTGTCCGACCGGGACCTGGCGCTGGAGAACGCGCACTACGTGCGGCACGCGGCGGGCCGGCTGGGGGAGAGCTTCCGGCCCGAGCCCGGCGGGTTCATCGACCGGCGCGCGCACCAGGTGCTGGACGAGGCGGTGGCGCTGCTGCGCAAGATCCGCTCCGACGGGCTGCTGAACGCGATCGCGGACGGAACGTTCGGTATCACCAAGCGACCGCCGGACGGGGGACGTGGTCTTGACGGCGTGATCGTCAAGGCCGATGGCTACTTCAACCCGGCCGGCGAGATCCTGGACGGACCGGGCTCGGGCTTGGCGCCTGAGGCTGATCTCGCTGCCAGCCAGTCAGGAGCGCAGCAGTGACCGATCTAGAGATGCCGAAGGCGCGGGGGGTCGTCCCTCCGCAGGACAGCACAGAGCACCAGATCGTGCGGCCTTATGGAGACACGACTGGCGACGGCCGGGTCCAGGTCTCCTTCACGCTGCCGATTCCGTTCGGCACCGCGGACGAGCGGGCGATCGCCGAAGGCGCCGCACTTCAGCTGGCGGCCAAGATGGGGCTCGATCCGGCGATGGTCGTGCACGCCAAGGGCATGGGGCGCAGCTTCACGTTCTTCGTCGTGTACGGCCGGGCCTCCCACCTGGTCGACCTGTCCGAGGTCAAGATCGCCAAGCGCGAGTTCGAACTGCTCTCGCCCGCCGAGGTGAACCTGCGGATCAGGTCGGCGCTCGGCCGCAAGCTGGTCGTGGTCGGCGCCACGATCGGCACCGACGCGCACACCGTCGGGATCGACGCGATCTTGAACGTGAAGGGCCACGCGGGGGAGAAGGGCCTGGAGTACTACCGCGAGATCAAGGTCGTGAACCTGGGCTCGCAAGTGGAGATCCCGCGTCTGGTGTCGCTTTCGGCGACCGAGCACGCCGATGCCGTGCTGGTCAGCCAGGTGGTCACGCAGCGGGACGCGCACATCAAGAACACCGCCGAGATGGCCGCCGCGTTCGCGGCCGCCGGTCCCACCAGGCCGCTGCTGGTGATCGGCGGGCCCCGTTTCGATCCGGCGATGGCCCCGACGCTCGGCGTCGACAAGATCTTCGGACGCGGCACCACGCCGCGCGATGTCGCCAGCTACCTGGTGCATGCCCTCGCCCCGGCTCCGCCTCCCGGTACGCCCCCCACCCACCTATACCCCTCGGGCGGGTCAAGATGAGCGACCCTCGGCTCGGTCTCAGCGTCAAACATCGGCGGTATGTGCCGTACAGTCACGCGCACTATGGCGGCAACCTGGTCGACGGGGCTTACGTGCTGGGCCTTTTTGGCGATGTCGCGACCGAGTTGTCGATTCGGACCGATGCGGACGAAGGGTTGTTCGCGTCTTACTCCGACATCCAGTTCACGGCGCCGCTGCTGGCGGGCGACGTGCTTGAGGTCACCGCGACGCTGGTCGGGGTAGGCCGTCGCAGCCGGGAGGTGCGGTTCGAGGCGCGGGTGCTGTGCCGGGCCGAGCCGGAGCGCGGTCCGTCGGCCGCCCGGGTGCTCGACGACCCTCTTGTGGTCGTGACCGCTGCGGGAACCGTGGTCGCGCCGCCGGCCGAAGGCTAGGCGGGAAGATCAACCCGTGCTCCGATGCCAGGCCGGGGTCACCGGCCTACGCTGAGCTTGTGGTGACCACAGGCCGGGGCGATCAGCCACCTGGCTCGCCTTTGTTCAGCCGGATCGCGACCACGGCTGCCGTCGCCGTGCTCGTGGTGCTCGTCGGCGGCGTCATCGCTGACCTGCCCGGGCGCAGCCCGGCGGTGATCGCCGGCGCGCTGGCGGCGCTGCTGATCTCTGCCGGCTGCGTCGCCTTCGTGGTCCTCGCCCACTCAGAATCCGACCTGCAGGCGACGATCGCGCTGCTGGTCGCCGGCGTGGGCGGCGCGGTGCTGACCTTGCTGCCAGGCGGGCCCGGTTTCGTGGTCGTATGCCTGGCGATGGCCGGGCTCGGCATGCGGCTGCCTCCCGTGCGGGCGGTGATCGCGGGGCTCGTCGTCTTCGCCGCCGTCAACGCGGCGTTCTTGCTGGCCGGCCAGGCGCACTCGCTGGCGAGCCTGGCCAGCGAGGACGTCGGCGTCGCGTTCATCTTCGCGATCGGCGCGTTCACCAGGGCGAACCGGATCTCCCACGACAAGGCCCGGGCCGAGAAAGCCCGGGCCGAGGAGCTGCTCGAACAGCTGCGCGCTTCCCAGCTCGCGCAGGCCCAG
>DATNFM010000226.1:0-4512 GCA_035606435.1 Streptosporangiaceae bacterium
GCTGGAATCGGTGACCACGGACCGGTACCGGTTCCACGACCTGCTCCGGGTCTACGCCGCCGAACGGGCCGAGGCCGACCTGCCCGCGGCCGAGCGCGACGCCGCGCTCACCCGCCTGCTCACCTGGTACATGCGCACCGCTGACGCCGCCGCCACCGCGGTGCTGCCGCAGCGCTACAACATCCCGCTCGAACAGCCTGACGCCGACCCGCCTCCGCTCGATTTCGCCACCGCCGAGGAGGCCCTCGCCTGGTACGACGGCGAGCGTACCAACCTGGTCGCCGCCATCCGCCAGGCCGCCGCGTCCGGCCGGCACGAGATCGCGTGGCGGCTGCCCGCCCCCTTGTTCATCATCTTCAACAGCCGGGGCAACTGGGCGGACTGCATCGCCACCCACCGCATCGCCCTGGACAGTGCCCGCCAGGCGGGTAACCGCCATGGTGAGGCATGGGTGCTGAACAACCTAGGCGACGCCCTCGGGGTTACCCGCGATGCCGAGGGCGCCAGCCATCTGGAGCGCTCGCTCGCGATCCGGCACGAGGTGGGCGACCGGATCGGAGAGGCGCAGGCGGCGAACAACCTCGCCGACACCTATCAGTGGCTAGGACGGACCGAGGACGCTCTTGACCTGCTGCGGCGGGCCCTGGACCTGAACCGTGAGGCGGGTAACCGGTACGGCGAAGGAGTTGCGCTGGTCAACCTGGGGTCGACGCTGCTTGACTTCGACCGCGCCGCGGAGGCCATCGACTACCTTCTGGAAGCCCGCAGGACCTTCGGCGAGATCGATCTCCTGGACGGCGCCGGCTACGCCCTGCACATCCTGGGCCGCTGCTACCTGTCGTTGCGCCGGGACGCGGAGGCGCTGAGCTGTTTGCAAGAGGCGCTGACCAGCCACCGGGCCACCGGTAACCGGCGCAGGCAGGCGGCGACCTTGCGGTCCTTGGGTACGGCGCAGAGCCGTGTCGGCCCAGCCGCCGAGGCCCGCGAATCCTGGCGCCAGGCAGCCGTCATCTTCACCGAGCTCGGTGACCGCGCCGAGGCGGAGGAGGTTCATGCCGAGCAGGCGGAATCGGACATTTCCTGATATTCGGTAACGATCATGTGAGGCCGATACGATGCTGCGCGTCTCCCCCGCATGCATCCTTCTGGCTCGGGGGCCAGGAAAGCGAAAGGACCACCATGGGGAATGTAGCCGTTGCCGAGGAACTCGCAGGCAGCGACGAACTCGAAGAGCTCTACCGGCTGGACGCGAGCGAAAGCGAGCCAGAGGACGAGCCCGACGACGAGGACCAGGACGACGAGGACCAGGACGACGAGGACGAAGGCGAGGGGGGCATCAAGCCCGGGGAAATGCCGCACGGCTGACCGAAACGGCGGGCGAGGCGGATCGCCTCGCCCGCCTATTCAGGATCTGGCTAGATCAAATACGGGGCAGATCCCGGTGGCCGAAATGACTGCCTGAAATGCTTCATCCGTGACTTAGCGCCCTAGGGCGCATCGCGCAAGCCGCGGGTAAGGGGCAGGTAAATAATGAGCCAGGGCGCTGAGCACCGGCACGTACTCGAGTACTACGAGCGCCACAGCGAGTGGGACAGGCTGGCCGAGGGCCGCGGTCGCCTGGAGTTCCTGCGGACTACGGAGATCGTGCTCCGTAACCTCCCGCCGCCGCCGGCCGTCATCGCGGACATCGGCGGCGGTCCCGGGCGGTACACCCTGTGGCTCGCGGGTCGCGGCTATCAGGTAGAGCACCGGGATCTGGTGCCACGGCATGTGCAAGAGCTCACGCGGAAGGCGCAGGACCTGGCCGGGGTGCGGACGGCGGTGGCCGACGGCCGTGATCTCGACCTGGCTGACGGCGCGGTGGACGCGGTTCTGCTGTTCGGACCGCTCTATCACCTGAGCAGGC
The DNA here is from genome assembly GCA_035606435.1 of Streptosporangiaceae bacterium. Classification (GTDB taxonomy): domain Bacteria; phylum Actinomycetota; class Actinomycetes; order Streptosporangiales; family Streptosporangiaceae; genus Chersky-822. The sequence goes on from DATNFM010000226.1 coordinate 1,907, forward strand.
GGGCCGACCGGTTGCGTGCCCTCGCCGAGGCGAACCGGATCGTGCGGCCCGGGGGCCCGGTCTTCGCGGCGGCTGTGTCCAGATGGGCGCCGCGGATCCTGGCCGAGCTCCACGCGCGGCTCTATACGCGGATCCCGGCGCTTGGCGAGGAAATCTCGCGAGCCGAGCGAACCGGGGAGCTGCCGAGGCTGACCCAGGATTCATGGTTCGGCTATTGCCATCGGCCGCAGCAACTTCGCGCCGAACTGAACGCCGTAGGACTGGAGGTCGCCGACCTTGTCAGCGTCGATGTTCCCGCGTTGCTGATGGCCGATATCACCGAGCGGATGAACGACCCGGTGGATCGAGCGGTCGTGCTCGATGCCGCCCGTGCCCTTGAGCGCATCCCCGAAATGCTCGGCATTGGCCCGCACCTCCTGGCTACCGCGACAAGCAGGCGCTGAACGGCTCGCCTTATCAAGGTGCCTGGAGATCGGACACGTTCCGTACACGCCGCAGCGGCGAGAAGTAGACCAGGAAGCCGGCCGCCCACGATCCGGCGTAGGCAATCCATATCGAGGGACGGATCCCGATAGCCGAACCGGCCAATCCGCCCAGCAGGCCCCCGATCGGCAGCACGCCCCACGTTATCCACCGGCTCGCCGCGTTCATCCGGCCGCGCAGATCCGGCGGGCAGACCGACTGCCGGTAGGCCAGCTGGGAGGCGCCGAAAACGGAACAAGCGAACATTGACACGCCATAGCCGAATATGAACAGCGCTATCCTCCAGCCGGGCGCGGCCAGCGGCAAGACGAGCGACGGGGCGTCCAAGACCAGCAGAGAAAACCAGATGATGCGGGCCGATCCGATCCGGCGGGCCAGCGACGCGGCCAGCATGCCGCCGGCAATCCCGCCCAGGCTGCCCAGCGCGGTGGCCAGGCCCGCGACGGCTGGCCGCATGTGCAGAACCCGGATGAGGAACAGCAGGTTCAGGGCGATCTCCATCGCGATGAACAGGTTTCCCACCGCGGCGCAGGCCGTGATCTTGCGCAGGACCGGGTGACGCGCGATGAACGCGAGGCCCTGGGGGATATCCCGGCGGAACTGCCGCGCCCCGGCCGGCCTGCGCTCCGGCCGGGGCTCATCGCCCTTTACCAGGAGCAGGCAGGTGACCGACGCCGCGTACGACAGCGCATCAGCCGTTACCGCCAGGGCTGCGCCGATGACCGCGACCAGCCCGCTGGCCAGCCCTCGTCCCGACACCTCGGCGAACGAAGCCGAGGCGCCCAGCTTGCCGAAGCCCTCGGTGAGGTCCTCGGGATCGAGCACCGACGGCACGTAGCTCTGCTCGGACACATCGAAGAACACCGCGCAGACCCCGGCGGCCAGCGCGACCGCGTAGAGCTGCCCGAGCGTCAGACGGTGCAGTGCGGCCGCCACCGGTACCGAGCCGATGATGACCAGGCGCATGCTGTCGCACCAGATCATGATCCTTCGCTTCCGGAGCCGGTCCACGACCACGCCCGCAGGCAACGCGACCAGGATGAAGGCCCCGTAGGTGGCCGCGGTGAGCAAGCCCACCTGCAGCGCGGATGCCCCCAGCATGGTGATGGCGGCCAGCGGGAGACCGACCGTGGTGACGGCCGAGCCGGTCATGCTGATCGTCTGCCCGGCCCACAGCAGCGTGAACTTCCGCTGCCGCCACAGTGGCATCCGGCGTTGCGGCGGTGGTTGCGTCCTCGTGCGCTCCATGACCGGCTGGGACATTTCTCGCTCCTTAAGAACGACCTAATGGCGCCCGGATAAGGTCTTATGTCGCGGCTAATTGATCTTTGAATCGATCAGCTATGCGCCAGCTAGTCTAAGTCGCAGCCGCCGGGCAAGCTACCCCCTTTGCGTTATTTCGATACTCCGTGGGCCATCTTCTCAAACGTCGTGAATTCGACGTTGCCCTGATAAACCGGAATATCGGGCTGGTTCTATGAATAGAACCTCAGAAGAAACATTCCGGCAATTTGTTGCCTTATGGACGGGGCCCGGGTTAGCATGCCGATCAGACGCCAAGAACAGATCCCCGCTAGGTCGGAGGGAGGAAATAACATGCTAGTCCAGCTGGGTATGCCCCACCCTTAATAACTCTGAAGACGCCTTGAATTACGCAGGCGCCCGGCCCTTCAGTTGCCGCTGGGGAGCCGCGCTCTCACGGTTTTCAATGTAACGGCACCGGCCATTCAACTCACCAGCGCGCGCCAGCCGCGCCAGATCAAAGGAATCCGGAAGGAGATCGTCATGTGCACGTGGAATAGGGAGATCATGAACAGCCTCGGGATGCCGCACGAGTTCGAGATGCCGCACGAGTTCGGGATGCCGCACGGCTTCGGGATGCCGCACGAGTAAGGACCAGCTGCGGCCTAGCCGCCGCGAACGCGGGCGGGTGCGGATCGACCGATCCGCGCCCGCCGCGTTTGTCGGCTACACTTCGTACGCGCATCGCACGTTGAGACGAGGAGACAGCACCGTGCCCGAGGTCAAGATCGCCGCCGAGGCTCGCACCGAGTTCGGCAAGGGCGCTGCGCGCCGCAGCCGCCGCGAGGGCAAGGTGCCAGCCGTGCTCTACGGTCACGGGA
>DATNFM010000227.1:0-15574 GCA_035606435.1 Streptosporangiaceae bacterium
CGCGCTTGGCGAGGAGCTGGCCACCGCGCCCACGATCGACGACGGGCTGCGGACTTTCTGCAAGCGCCGCTATGACCGGTGCAAGTTCGTGGTCGAGACCGCGGCCCAGCTCAGCTTCTGGCAGATCCATCCAGGCACGCCTGGAGCCGACCACGTGAAGCTCATCGGAGAGGGCTTGGGGCGGCTCGCCCAGCCTTTCTAGAGCTGGCGGTTAGACCTGGTTTTCAGCTTGTCGGGGCGGATCCCGGCTCGTCCGGCCGCCTGAACGGCTGGCCGGACGAGTCGGAGATCCGCCTTCTGGCGGCCTGAGGTGGGTCGATCTGCGGCTGGTCTCGCTACTTGATTCCCTCGATTAGGGCCCGGGCTAGGCGATTTGCTGTCGCTACGTCCGGAGTGCGCGCGGCTAGCACGTCGGCGTAGAGGAACGACTCGGCGAGCCGGACTAGCGCGAATGCGAGCGCGTCCGGCTCGATGAGGGTGACCAGGCCGAACTCGGCTATGTCGCGGCGCAAAAGTGACTCGACGAAGGCCACGACCTTGGGCTGGACCGGGCCTAGCGGGTCGGTGAGCACGCGTAGCGTCAGGGCTGGTTCGTCGTCGAGCAGGCGGCGCAGGGCGGTGGACTCCGAGACGATCTCGTTGATGTAGCGGCCCGTTCCTGGCGTATGCAGGTCTCCCGGTGGCCGCTCTGCTTCCCAGCGCCGCGCGGCGCACTCCAGCGTGCAGTCGGTCAGGACTGCCAGGGCGGCGCCTAGCAGGGCTTCGCGGCTTCCTACGTGGCGGAAGAGGGTCGCGCGGGAGACGCCGAGTTCGTCGGCCAGGCCCTGCATGTCCAGGCGGCGGCCCTCATCGACCCAGCGGGCGGCCAGCAGCACGTACCGGCTCGGCCGTCCGCGTCTGGTCGGGCCGCCGGCCGGCCTAGTCCGGTTGCGCGGCCGCGCAACGCTCGAAGCAGCCACGGTGTCACGCCAGCCCGGCCCACGACGGGGAAAGTTCGCTGTGGTCTGCGCCACGACGAACTTTCCCCGTTGTGGTCAGCGATGGGGATTTAGGCACTGGGCTCGTCGGCGGCGGGCTCGGCTGCGGCGGCTAGGGCGAAGACGCCGTCGACTATGGCTTGGGCCGTGGCGCCGTAGGGGGGCAGGAAGGCGTCGGCTAGGTCGCCGGTGCCGCGGACGACCACGCCGCGCGGATTGGAGAACTCGCGGAAGCCCTCGATGCCGTGGTGCCGGCCGCTGCCGCTCTGGCCGATTCCGCCGAACCCGAGCGAGGGCAGCGCGCCTTGCAGCGCGCAGATGTTGACGCAGGCGCCGCCGGAGGTGGTCTGCCGCAGCACGCCCTCGGCCACGTCGCTGTCCTTGCTGTAGACGTACAGGCCGAGCGGCCGCTCCCCGGCGTTGACCTCAGCCAGGGCCTCGCCCAGGTCGTCGTAGGGAATGATCGGCAGGATCGGCCCGAACACCTCTTCCTTCATGATGCGCAGGTCCTTGTCCGGGTCCACGACCAGGACGAGCGGCAGCCGGCGGCTGCCCGCGTCCGGTTCGCCGCCGAGCGCGACCATGCGGGCACCGGACTCGCGAGCCTCGTCGGCCATGGCCTCGATCCGCTCCAGGTGCCGCTGGGTGATGATGCCGGTGCAGTCCGCCGACGAGGTGTACTGCGGCAACTCGGTGGCCGCGTAGTGCTCGGCGTGGGTGACGAAGTCATCGACCTGGGCCCTGGGCACGAGCGCGTAGTCCACCGAGATGCACATCTGACCGTTCTTGATCAGCTTGGTGCCGATGACGCTGCGCACGCTCTCGGCGTCCACGCTGTCGGCGGCGAGGATGGCCGGGCACTTGCCGCCCAGTTCGAGCGTCACCGGGACGAGGTTGGCGGCGGCCGCGAGCGCGACCTCGCGGCCGATCGCCGGGCTGCCGGTGTACAGCAGATGGTCCCAGCGCACGGTCGGGAACTCCTTGGCCAGGGTCAGGCCGCCGACCGAGACCGCGACGAGGTCCTCACCGAAGGTCTCGGAGATCATCTGCCTGAGGACCTCGGCGCAGGCCGGGGTGTAGTCGGAGGGCTTGATGATCACCCGGTTGCCCGCGGCCAGCATCTCGACCAGCGGCCCGACCGACAGGTCGAACGGGAAGTTCCACGGGACGATATTGCCGACCACGCCCTTGGGCTGGTACCTGATCGCTGCCTTGGCCGTGCCGTAGAACGTCGGGTCGGCGAACCGCTCCTCATCGGCCATCCACGAGTCGATCTGCTCGATGGCGTACAGCGCGCGGCCGGCCACGCCGAGGATCTCGACCAGGTCGGTGAACAACTCGGGATGGACGCCGAAATCGGCGCTCATCGCGGCCCTGATCTCGGCGCGCTTGCCGACCAGCATCCCGGCCAGCGCGGCCAGGTGCCCCTTGCGAGTATCGGCGTCCGGGTAGGGGTCGGCCAGGAAGGCGGCCCGCTGGACGGCGTGCAGCCGGTGCAGCTCAGCGATCGCTGGGCCGTCGTCAACTTCAGCCGAGGTCGAGGGGGTAACCAGGGAGGTCATAACGGCTCCTGTCGCATCTGGACTGGCCTGAGCTCGGGCACCACGAGACCAGCCGCGGCCTGCAGCCACCTCTGGCCTGGTGGTGAAACATTTACGCAAAGTGTTGCATATGATGATAGACAAATGCCATCCTCAACGCAGGCATCCATTACGGCCCGCGGCGACAGGGAGCATCATGAGTACCGGATCTGAGCAGCCCACCTTCGCGACCCAGGCTGAGCATGTCGACGTGCTGATCGTGGGAGCTGGCCTTTCCGGCATCGGAGCCGCCTGCCGCCTGGAGGCCGAGGCGCCCGGTACCAGCTACGCGATCCTCGAAGCGCGCGGGGTCAGCGGCGGGACGTGGGAGCTGTTCAAGTTCCCCGGGGTGCGGTCCGATTCTGACATGTTTACGCTGGGTTACCCGTTCCGGCCGTGGGATGAGAGCCGGGCGATCGTCGACGGGCCCGACATCCTGCAGTACCTGCGGGACACCGCCACGGAGTACGGCGTCGACAAGCAGATCATTTACCACCGCCGGGTGCTCGGGGCGCGGTGGTCGAGCGACGAGGCGCGCTGGACGGTCGCCGTCGAGGACGCCGAGACCGGCGAGCGCTTCGAGCAGACCTGCGGCTTCCTGTACGTCTGCTCGGGCTACTACCGGTACGACGAGGGCTACACGCCGGACTGGCCCGGATTCTCCAGCTTCGCCGGAACCGTGGTGCATCCGCAGTTCTATCCGGCCGATCTCGACCTGACCGGCAAGAAGGTCGTGCTGATCGGCTCCGGAGCCACCGCCGCGACGATCCTGCCCGCGATCGCCGGCAAGGCGGCCAAGGTCACCATGCTGCAGCGGTCGCCGTCGTACGTGATGACGATGCCGAAGAACGACGTGACGGTCGTGCTGCTCCGCAAGCTTTTCTCGGCCAGGCGCGCCTACATGGCCTCGCGCTGGAAGAACGCCTACATGGCGATGACGATCTACAAGTACTGCATGAAGCACCCGGCCCGCACCAAGCGCTGGTTCATGAAGCTGGCGGCCCGGCAGCTGCCCGAGGGCTACGACGTCGACACGCACTTCAACCCCAGCTACAACCCGTGGGAGCAGCGCGTGTGCCTGGTGCCGGACGGGGACTTCTTCGCCGCGATCAAGTCCGGTGACGCCGACGTGGTCACCGACCACATCGAGGAGTTCACCGCGGGCGGCATCAAGCTGCGGTCGGGCAAGGAACTCGAGGCCGATGTGGTCATCACGGCGACCGGGCTGAACCTGCTGCCGCTGGGCTCGATCGACCTGACCGTCGACGGGGAGCCGGTGTCGATTCCGGAGCGGGTGGCGTACAAGGGCATGATGCTCGACGGCGTGCCCAACATGGCGTTCGCGCTCGGCTACACGAACAACTCCTGGACGCTCAAGGTCGACCTGGTGGCCAGGTACGTGATCCGGATGCTGACGTTCATGCGCGAGCGGGGTTACGGGGTCGTGACGCCTCGGCTGCCCGCCTCGACAGGGAAGACGACGCCTTACATCGAGATGAGCTCTGGGTACTTCGAGCGGTCCAGGCACCTGTTGCCCCGGCAGGGCGAGGACGCGCCGTGGCGGATCAAGCAGGAGTACTTCAAGGACGTGGCGCTGTACAAGGGGCCGATCGACACTCAGGCGCTGGAGTTCAAGGCGGCGCCGGCCGTGGTCGCTGCCGCTAGCTGACGCTGGCTGACCCTGGCTGGCTCTGGCCGGCTGCCTGCGAAGGTCGCTACATCAGTCACAGTTTTTTCAGACGGTACATGTCTGAGCGGATCGACCCTAAGCCCAACAGGGCTCTCGGTAGAGTGCGACAGGGACAACAGCACCGGGCCGCCCGGTGGCCTTCAGTTAGTCGTGTCGCTTAGCCGTGTCGCGCTGCCGTGCCACCTGGTGGATCACAAATCAGGGAGGGGACGGATCCTTTGGAACTGAAGTCAGTCCGTATTCAGAACTACCGGAGCATTGACGACTCCGGGGTGGTGCCGATCGATGACGTCACCTGCCTGGTCGGCAAAAATGAATCGGGAAAGACGGCGTTCCTGCACGCGCTGCACCTGCTTAACCCGCTTAACCCGATTCGCGGCAAAGTACGGTTCGACGACGTTATGGACTTTCCGAGCCGACGGTTCTCCGCTTATCGCAAGACGAGGGAACAAGAGCCGGCCGACGTGGTGACCGCCGTCTTCGAGCTCAACGACAACGAGTTGCGGATAATCGAAAGCGACCTCGGCACCGGCATACTCAAGAGCCGTGAGGTCACGGTCGTCAAGGGGTACGAGGGCCGCCGCCGGTACAAGTCGGCCTATGCGGCCGAGCGCGCTCTCGCGCACCTGACCTCAGGCCTTGAGGCCAGTGAGGCCGACCGGCAGGCCATCAAGGCGGCCGGAACGATGCCTGAACTGATGGAAGCGCTGCTGGCGGTCAAGGACCCTGACCCGTCGGTCGCGGCCCTGATCGGCCGGCTCGAGTCCTGGCACGACCTGTCGCTTGGCGTGTACCTGGTCGACAATTACTTTGAGCAGTGGCTGCCCCGGTTCTTCTATTTCTCGGATTACAGCACGATGCGCGGACGCGTTTCGCTGCCGGATCTGAAGACCAAGGAGGCGGCCGGCCTGACGGACGAGGCGGACCAGACCTTTCTTTCTTTGCTGAGGACCGTGGACGCGGATCTCAGCGATTTCGAGGAAGCCGAGTTTGAAGCGCTCACCCGTGAGCTGGAAGGCGCGGCCAACGGGATCACGAGGGATGTTTTCAGCTTCTGGCGGCAGAATCCGGGCCTCCGGGTCGTCATCCAGATGTCTCAGGGGAATCCAGCGGAGGAACCGCCGCTGAACCGCGGCCCGATCGTCAATCTGCGGATCTATAACCCGAAACATTCGGTGACGGTACCTTTTGACGAGCGATCACGCGGTTTTGTGTGGTTCTTCTCCTTCTACGCGTATTTCAGCAACATCTCGCAAGAACCGATGCGCAACACGATCCTGCTCCTCGACGAGCCTGGCACGAGCCTGCACGCCAGCGCCCAGTCCGATGTGCTGGCCTTCGTGGAGGAGAAGCTGGCACCGAAACAGCAGGTCATCTACACGACGCACTCGCCGTTCCTGATCGACCCGCAGCGGATCGACCGGGTCAGGATGGTCCAGGACGTCGATGATCAAGGGACGACGGTCGGCGCCGACGGCTACCAGCTGGACAGCGAAACCGTGTTCCCGCTGCAGGCCGCACTCAGTTATGAGCTGGCCCAGCCGCTGGTCACCGGGCCGCACTGCCTGCTCACCGGCTGGCCGTCTGACCTGATCTACCTGCAGCTGCTGAACCAGGCCTGCCGGGAGGCCGGCCTTTCCACGCTCGACCCGCGCTGGGTGATCACGCCGGTCGGCGGCGCCGACAAGGTGTCCGCGTTCGTCAGCCTGTCCAGGTCAGCCAAGGTCAACATCGCGATCCTGATCGACGGCAACCCGAACGACCAGCAGCGGATCAGGTCGCTGTCGGACAACGGCCATATCGACACCAAGTCCCTGGTCCAGATCAGTGATTTCGTGACCGGCAAGGAGGCCGACCTGGAGGACCTGCTGGACGCCTCCCTGTATTGCGCGCTCGCCTCCGGGGTCTACGGGGCGGCGCTGCCCAACGGCGAGGTGAAGCCGAGCGATCTCAAGTCGCGCAATCCCCGGATCACCGCCCGGCTCGATCAGTACCTCAAGGACCACGAGATCACGCACGGGCGGCTCGACCGGTACCAGCTGGCGGCCTATTTCCTGCGCGAGCAGGTGACGCTGCTGCCGAAGCTGACCAATCCGGGACTGGAGCGGGTGGCCAAGCTGTTCGAGCGGATCAACAGCTGCCTGAGCTGAGGCCGGGCCTGGACGAGGGGACCCATGCCAGCGTCAGGGCGCTGGCATGGGCCCCTTGCCGTCAGAACGCGGGATCGGGCGGCGGGACGGAGCTTGGGTTGAACGGCTGAGGCGCGAACGGGTTGCCCTGCGTCAGTGAGTTGAACGCGTTGCTGTACTGCTGGCCGACGTAGCTGAAGAAGCCCTGGAAATTGGTGGAGACGTCGGGGAGCTCGCCGATCATGCCGCCGAGCAGGCCGCCCTTATAGACAAGTCCCGCGTACTTGCCTGGCGCCCAGATGTTGGACAGGTTGGTCGGCGCGAACCAGCCCTTGTTAATCGGGAACTTGGCCGCACCGATCGCTCCGCCGGCGAAGCCCGCGACATCGCCCTCTAGCACGTCGCACAGGGACTGGCGCTCGCCCGCACCGGTCTTGATCAGCGAGGCGAGGGAGGCGCCGCCGGCGCCGCAGAGGCCTGCCTCGAAGATGCCGACACCGGAGCCCGCGCAGACGCCCGCGAACGCCCCGCCGGCGATCGCCGAGAAGCAGCCCGCCTGGGTCGCGTTGCCGGTGCACCCGCCGATCGCGCCGGCCAGGCCGCCGGCCAGGCCGCCGATGACCATGGTGATGCACATCGGGCACTGACCGCTGGGGTCGCTGGCGTTCAGCGGGTTGTCGGCCGCGTAACCGTAGGGCGCCAGCGTGACCGTGACGTCCGGGTCGACCGTGAGGAACTGGCCGGTGGCCGGATCGTAGTAACGGGCTCGCAGGTACTGGTAGCCGCTCTCGGCGTCGGTGTACTGGCCGTCGTATTGGAGCGCCGTCGTCGCCTTCCCGCTGTGCCTGGTGACCGCGCCGTACGGGCCGTAGGTGTAGGTGCCGGTGACCGCTCCGGTGGCGCCGGTGATCAGCCGTGTGCTGCCGGCCTGGTCGGCGAGCAGATAGCTCGGCGTGCTCCCGGTGACCTGCTCGACCGGCAGCCCGTCCGGGCCGTAGATATAGCTGGTGTCCCCGGCGGCGATCAGCAGTGGGCTGCTGCCGGAGTGGTCCCAGGTGAAGACGGTCTTGGCCGTGCCGACCTGCTTGGACGCACGCAGCCCGTCTCCGTCGTAGCCGTAGTGCGCGGATTTGCCGAAGCCGGTCAGCTCGCCCGCCTGGTTGTAGGTAAGGCTGACGGACCCGGCCCGGGTGCGGTCGCCGTCCTTGTTGTAGGCGTAGGTCTTCTTCGCGGCGCGGACGGTCGTCGACGTGAGCTGGCCGGCCGCGTTGAAGGCCTGCGTCTCACCTCCCGGCTGCGCGGTCAGGTTCCCAGCCGGGTCGTACCGGTAGCTGCCTGCGCTGTCCGAGGCCAGTTCGGACAGCGGGGTGTAGCTGTAGTGCTGAGTGCCCGTGACCCCGCCGGTCTCGGTGCCGGCGGTGACCTCGCCGAGGGTGTTCCTGGTATAGCCGAAGCCGGCCAGCTTCGATGACCCCTTCTTGTCGGTGACCGAGATCAGCTGGTCGGCCTTGTCGTAGGCGGGCGACGCGGTGATCCCGTTCGGGTACCGCACCGAGGTGACGTTCCCGTCATGGTCGTAGCCGAAGGTCGTGGTGTTTGCCAGCCAGTCGCGCACCGACGTGAGCTCCCCGGCGCCGTCGTAGGCGTGGGTCACCGACTGCCCGTTCGGATAGGTGGCGGAGGTCAGCAGCCCGGCGGAGTCGTAACCATAGGAAACCGTCGCACCGGTGCCGTCGGTGACGCTCGAAAGCCTGCTGTCGGCGTCGTAGGCGTAGGACGTGGCGCCGACTCCATCGGTCATGGAGATTCGGCGGCTGTCTGCGTCGTAGCTGTAGCTGACCGCCGGCGTCTTGCCGCCTGAGTAGGTGAGGCCGGTGAGGCGGCTGTCCTTGTCGAAGGCGTAATGGGTGATCTGGCCAGCGGCGTCGGTGAGCGTGGTACGGTTCCCGGCCCGGTCGTAGCCGTATTTCGTGAGGTGGCCGAGCGGGTCGGTGGTCGAGGAGACCAGCCCGAAGGCGTTGCGGGCATACTTGGTGACCTTGCCGGCCGCGTTGGTCTGGCTGATGACCTCGCCGTCGCCGTTATACGAGGTCTTCTGGACCGCCCCGCCCGGTTGGGTAACCTTCACCTGGTTGGCATCGCCGTCGTAGGTGTACTTGGTGACCTGCCCGGCCGGGCTGGTGACGCTGGCCCGATTCCCGTCGGCATCGTAGGCGTACCTGGTGACATGCCCAGCCGGATCGGTGACTGAGGTGAGTTCGCCGTCGGCGTTGTAGGCGCTCGTCGTGGTGCCGGCCTTCGGGCACTTGATGCCAGCCGCCACGGCGTTCGGGGCGGCCACGCACGTGCGTTCGCCGTCGGCGTTGTGCACGTACACGGTGGTGTCGGCATGGCCGGAGGACGGGGACACGCTGGCCGACGCCACGCCGCCGTCCTTGTCGTAGGTGAACGTGGTGACGTGCCCGTCGGGGTCGGTGACCGAGGTGATGTCGCCGGGATGGGCCGAGTCCGCGTAGGCGTAGGTCGTCGTCGCCCCGCGCGGGTCGGTGGCCGAGAGCAGGTTGCCCTTGGAGTCATAGCTGTATGAGGTGGTCAGGCCGAGCGGGTCGGTCTTGGTCAGCACCTGGTTGAGGCCGTTGTAGGCGTAGGTGGTCTTGTTGCCGAGCGCGTCGGTCGTGGTGAGCAGGTTGCCGTTCGCGTCGTAGGTGCTGGTGGTCGTGTCGCCGTCCGGGTTCGTCTCGGAGACGATGCCCAGCGTCAGGGGATCGTAGGTGATGGTGGTCCTAGCCGCGTCGGCCTTCCCCGCGTCCGCGGTGACGGCCACCAGCTCCAGGTCGGAGTATTCGTACTTCGTCACGTGCCCGTCGGGGTCGGTCATCGTCGTCGCGCCGCCGGCCAGCGTCGCCGCGTGACCGGAGTAGCTCCACTTGGTCTTGTCACCGGCCGGGTCGACCTGAGCGGTCACCTGGCCGCTGGCGTTGTAGGTGTTGGCGAGCTTTCCGCCGCGCGGGCCGGTCATCGTGAGCAGCCTGTGCTTGGCGTCGTATCCGAACGACCAGGTGTGACCAAGCGGGTCGGTCGCCTTCAGGAGGTTCCCGCTGGTGCTGTAGCCGTACTTCCACTTGCGCCCCAGGGGGTCAGTCACGGTCACGACATGCGTACCGCTGTAGGTGAAGGTCAGCTTTCGTCCGGCCGGGTCGGTGACGGTGGCGAGTCGCTTCTGAGCGTTGTAGGCGAACTTGGTCACGTAGCCGTTGAGATCGGACTCACTCGTCAGCTTGCCGCTGGCGCCGAAACCGTACCTGACCTGCCCGTCATTCCTGGTAAAGGTGAAGCCGCCGCCTGGTTCGCTGACCAGGCTCGATTCCACCTGCGGGGGCGGGGTGAAGCCACCGGCTCCGTTCGGGGTGAAGGTGACGGCAGCGCCGTCCTCTTGCGTGATCGTCACATCACCGGAGGCCGCCACGGCCACGGACACGGCATAGCTGTCGGTCCAGCCGAAGCCGAACGGGCCGTTGGCGCTCGCGTCGCTTGAGGAGTACGTCCTGGTCAGGGAAAGCGGCACGCCTCGTCCGGGGATCGAGAAGTCACTGAACGTGTGCCAGAAAACGCCGGTCGCGCAGTTCACCGGCAAATTCGTCGAGCAGTTCACGGACTTCTCGCTCGGATCGCCCGGGCCGCCCTGCCGGCCGGCCGTCAGCGGGGACAGAAGCGTGAACCCCAGCGATCCCGAGGTGTTCGAGCAGTTGTTTCCCGACGCCGTCGAGGTCCAGTTGATCGAATATGACTTGGGTTTGGTGGAGTACCCGTGGCTCACGGTGCCCAGCGGCGATCCGTTTGATGTCCCGCCGAACGTCTGATCACTGGACTTGCCGTCTCCCCAGTCGACATGGATGGCGAAGGAGCAACCGGAGGTGTCGCCGTTGCTGATGAAACCGAAGCTGACCGCGGGGCTGAAGCTCGAGCAGGTCGGAATGGTGAAGAAGCACTGCTCCTGGCTGCTCGAATTGCCGGCGGCCTGATCGGCGCCCTGGTTCGTCCGCCCGGTCCGGTCCGAGGTCGTCGCCGCCATGGCGACCGCGGCGGCTCGGGGCTTGCCGAGTTGAACAGCGGCGGCGGCCGGGAAGGCCGCAGCAGAAACTAGAACAGCTGATGAAATTGCGAGCACGCCAAATTTAGCGCCCAAACGGCACCACATGCTGAACGACCCCCCAAAGGCCCTACGCCAGAACGTGGAACTAAAAGTCACCACTGCCTAGAATAGCTATCATAGGGTCATTAGCAGTGTCAATGGCATTTTCGATCGGCAAATGTGAATGTGGCAACATTTAGCCACCGCTGTCATAAAATTGACATTTTACGCAATCTCGTGGTTAGCCGACGAGGCAGGTTGTGCTGTGGCCGGCCTTAGGGAAGGCCCGGGCGAGGGCGCGGGCGATCAGGTGGCCTCTGGCGGCGTAGCCCTCCGAGGTGAAGTGGATGCCATCGGGGATGTACCAGCGGTCGCGGCTGACCGCCGCCCAGTTGTAGATCCGCAGATTGGGATAGCGGGCGCAAGCCTGGAGCAGGGCCTGGTTCCACAGCCGCATGTTGGCCTCGGAGTACGGCCCGCTCGGCACCAGCGACCGGACGTTGACCCACATCACCGGCTGGCCGGCGGCGGCCGACATCATCTCCTTGATCCTGGCCGCCCGGCTGACCGTGGAGCCGATCGAGACATTGGCCGTGTCATTGGTGCCGAGCGCGAAGACCCAGCAGCCGCGGTAGCCACCGCGCACCAGGCTGCGGGCGACCTGGTAGCCGTTGATCTGGCCCGGCAGCACCTCGACGATCGAGCGGGCACCCGAGATCTCGATCACCACCTTCTTGACCCCGACGTCCCGGTACTGCGCCGGAATCCGCAGCCTGGGATTGGGCAGGTAGTCGGGCCGGACCAGGCCTTCCGAGGTCGAGTCGCCGATGTGCACGACGGCGCGGCAAGACGTCCTGGTCGACGAGGTCATGCTCGTCCGACCGGTGGCCGGCGCCACCGCGGTGATCTGCGGCACTGGCCCGGGCCGTGGTTGCAGGATCGTGGTCGACGCCGGCGCGTAGGCAACCTGAGTCGGGCCGCTGGCATTCGCCGGGCTCGACAGTGGCACGAAGCCGGCCAGGCCCATGCAGGCAATCGCAGTCACCCCGGCCGCGCCGGCCGCGAGGGCGGTGGTGGCCAGGTCCGCCCGGCTCGGCGTGCGCACGCGCCAGCGCCAGTGGGCGTTCTTGATCCTGGTCCACAGCCGGCCGAGCGCACCGCGCCGCACCGGTTCTTCGACGAACCGCCAGGACAGCGCGGCCAGCGTGATGCTCGCCGCGATCTGGATCGCCGCCCTGGGCAGGTCTTCGGTGCCGTTCGCGGGCGATGACAGCACGATCACCGGATAGTGCCACAGGTAGATGCCGTAGGAGCGGACGCCGATCCACCGCAGCGGCGCCCAGGCCAGGCCGCGCCCGAGCAAGCTGCCTGGCATCGCGCAGGCCGCGACGATCACGGCGGTGGCGAAGGACAGCAGAACCAGTCCACCGTGATAGATGAACGCCGAATACTCGCCCACCGTCACGATCATGACGGCGACGACGACCAGGCCGGCTGCCGAGATTCCGTCGGTCACCCTGAGGACTCCGCGCGTGGGCTTGGTCCACCAGCGGCTGGGCCAGATCATCGCCAGCGCCGCGCCGATCAGCAGGCCGAACGCCCGGGTGTCGGTGCCCTCGTAGACCCTGGTCGGATCAAGTCCTGGATGGTAGAACAGCAGCATCGCGAGGGCCGAGCCGGCCGCGAGCGCGAGGGTCGGAAGCGCGAGCCAGCCGACCGACTTGAGGCCGAGCCGGCGCAGGCCGAGCAGGGCCAGCAGCAATAGCCACGGCCAGATCAGGTAAAACTGCTCCTCCACGGCCAGCGACCACAGGTGGTCGAACGGCTGCGGCGACGCGAACCTGGCGAAGTAGGACTGATTCTGGACGATCAGATACCAGTTGCTGGTGTAGGTGAGCGCCGCCGCTACCGGACCGCGCAGGCTCGCCAGCCGCACCCGGTCGGCAACGGTCACCCAGGCGGTCACCACGGCCAGCAGCACGAACACCGCAGGCAGCAGCCGGCGGGCGCGCCGGCGCCAGAAGTCCTTCAGCCGCAGCTTGCCGTCGGCGACCCACTGAAAGAGCAGCAAATCGGTGATGAGATAGCCGCTCAGCGTGAAGAACACCGCGACGCCGAGCAGACCGCCCCGGGCCCAGCCCAATTGCTCGTGGTAGGCGACGACGGCGAGGACCGCCAGAGCCCGCAGGCCGTCCAGGCCCGGCAGGTACCGCTGCCCCTCCCCCTGTGGTTTCGGCATGCTGCCTTCCGCGCATTAGTCGGACAAAAGCTCCCCGGAGTGGTTGCCCTAACGGGCAAGGCGGTGAGCTAGTTAACCACACTAAAGACCGATCAAGACGCCAATGATGACGGCAATCCGCAAAGTACGTCATTGACGCGCGGCCCGTATGACCCGTTCGGCTTAGGAAAAGGGTGTTTTCTGCTAAACGTCAGGGGGCCTGGCCGCTTAGCGGCCAGGCCCCCTGCTATGAGTTGGATGTGCGTTAGGTGGACACTGCCGTGGGGAAGGCAACCGGGCTGCGGCGGCCGTTGGTGTCAACCGCGCGGACACCGAACTGCACGTTGTCCTTGGAGATGTCCAGCGTGACTGTGGTGACGTTGCCGACGTTAGTCGCGCTCGTCCAGTCCGGGGTGGTGGTTTCCCGCATCACCACTTCGTAGAAGGCGATGTTGGACTCGGGATTGGCATTCCACGAGAGCGTCGTGAGGTTGGTGCCGGAGAAGGTCGGCGGGGCGGTCACGTGAATGAGCACGCCCTTCGGCGTGCCCGGGCTGCTGGCCAGCGCCCACAACGTCGCGGCGTTGACCCTCGCGACCCTGGCGACATAGTTGAAGTCCACAAACTCGAGAAGGTCACCGAGCTGTACGCCGTTGACTACCTCTACGTTCCGGTGTTCGTGGTTGAAGTTCTCCCTCGGCTCGGTGAACCGGGCAGCGGGGTAACCGTTGCGCAGGAAGGGCAGGTTGTCGGTGCCGCGCAGGTACCGGTCGCGCCGCCAGATCACCCTGACGTTCATGTCGGTGAGATCCTTCGGCGCTGATGCCAGCACGTAGCGGGCGAGTTGGCGGGCGGAACTGTCGTTCTCGCCGCCGACCGCTTGTATGATCGCGATCTGATTGGCGGTCGCGGCGGTCGGGACGCCTTCGACGAAGAGCCGCAGGGTATGCGGGTCAGGCGGGGTTCCGTCGAAGGCCTGGCTGGCGCCCACGATGTCGTTGCTGAACATTGCCTGGACGTCGTCGCCGGCCGCATGCATCTGGTTGGCCATGAACGTCGAGCCATACAGGCCTTGCTCTTCGCCGTCAACGGCGGCGAGCACGATGGTGCCAGCGAACGTGCGCTTGGAGAGGACTCGGGCCAGTTCCAGCACGACCGCGACCCCGGACGCGTCATCGTCCGCGCCGGGTGCGTCGTCGGTGAAGTTGAGTACGTCGGTGCACCGAGAATCGAGGTGCCCGGTCACCACATAGAACCGCTCAGGCGTCGCGGTCCCCTTGATCGTGGCGATGACGTTGGTGATCGAAGTCGGAATGGGGATGTTGCTCGAGACCGGCTGCGTGAAGGTCTGCTGCTGCACGGTCATCCGGCCACCGGAGGCGGCCGCGAAGCCGTTCATCAGCCCGGTCACGTAGGCAATGGCCGCGCCGATGCCACGGTTCGGGTCGGTCTGGCTGGACGCGGTGTGCCTGGTGCCGAACCCGACCAGGGTCGAGATGATCGTCTTGATCCGGTCGGGGTCGATCTCCGCCAGCGCTGCGCGCAGTTCCTTCTTGTCGTGGATGTGGTGCGGGAGCGAGGAGCCCTTGTGAATGGATGCGGCGCTGGCCGAAGCTGCCCCGGCGACGATTGGTGCCGCGGCCGCTGTCGCTGCTGACGCGGACAAGAACACCCGCCTGCTTGGGCCTTTACGGCCGGAAACATCTTTGTTCTCCATAGGTACGAATCAAAGTTGGTTTCGTTGAAAAGTCAAGCTATATGGCATTAACAATCAGAGCTCCCTGGTAGTCGGTCGGCCGCATCAGCCCGGCGCGGCCAGCCCGCAGATCGGCCGAGGTGAACGGCTTCGCAACGGCCTTCCGCCGATCCCGCCGCCCACCTAAGGGCAATAACTTAACGTGAGCTTGCCGTTACTAACGGTATACCAATGACCGCGATACGAGAGCGATCTTCGTCAGGGCAGCGCACTCGCGGACGCGCCTGCTCCTGGATAACGCAACTTAGCCCTGGTTACGCCGACATAGCCCTGTTTAGCGACCACAGAATCGGGATCAATCCGACAAAATTTGTCGCCAACCAGGGCTAAGCCGTCGCAACCAGGGCTAAGTCTTCGCAACCAGGGCTAAGTCACGCGCCGGCGGCGCCCGCGCGGGAGAGCGCCGCGCGCAGTTGGGTGACAGACGGCGCGCCTTCGATTCCGCCGCCGGGCTGGCGGTACAGGCGGCACGACAAGCTGGCGACTACTCCCGGCTCGGCGAACGGATCCGTGCCGTCGATCAGCAGCGTCGGCGACCCCCGGAGTCCCGCCCGGGCGGCCTCATCCGCAGTCTGGACCACGACCTGGTCGATGACGACGCCGGTCAAGCTGCCGACCAAGCCCGTGAAGCCAGCCAAGCCGGCAATCGCCTGGTCAAGACGTTCGGCGAGCACCGCCACGTGCGGGCAGTCGGGTACCGAGAGAATCGTCAGCCGCATAGGACAGCACCGTAAATCACCGCGCCGTTCCGGTCGGCACGAAGGCGTCGTAATAGATGTTCGGCTCCCGGACGCCGAGCCGATGAACCACGCCGATGGCGGCCGCCACCATCGGCGGCGGACCGCATAGATAGGCGTCGAAGCCCCGCAGGCTCGGCAGCCGCCTGCCAACCGCGTCGGTCACCAGCCCGGTCTCGCCGGACCAAGACTCATCGAAGGCCTCCACGACCGGCACGAACTCCAGGTCCGCCGAAGCAAGGCGCAATTCGTCGATCCGATCAAGGTGATAAAGCTCCTGGGTGGTCCGGGCGCCCAAGAAGAGCCAGGCGGCTCGCTGATCTCCCCGCTCGGCCAGATCGGTCAGCATAGACAA